>JADBON010000227.1:0-2900 GCA_015656305.1 Alistipes sp. | reverse complement strand
TGACCCTCTTGAGGCTGTGCGTACACGCCTCGAGACGGAGATATTCCCCGATCCCGAGACCAATCAGATACAGAAGGGTGGCATCATCGCCTCGGGTGTATCTGCCGAGTTGGATGACCTTCGCCGCATTGCAATGCACGGCAAGGAGTATCTCTTGGCGCTTCAGCAACGTGAGTGCGAGGCTACGGGAATTCCATCATTGAAGGTGGCATATAACAACGTCTTTGGCTACTACATCGAGGTGCGTAACACACACAAGGATAAGGTGCCAGAGTCGTGGATTCGCAAGCAGACGCTTACGGGAGCGGAGCGATATATCACCCAGGAGTTGAAGGAGTACGAGGAGAAGATTATGGGTGCCGAGGAACGTATTCTGCAAATAGAGGCGCAGATATATGCCGATATCGTGGCCTTCGTGGCGCGCCATCTTGTGGCGTTGCAGCGTGATGCCCGCGTTGTGGCACGTATGGATTGCTTGCAGTCGTTGGCGCGTATCGCAACGGAGCGTCGCTATGTTCGCCCCGAGGTGGATGACTCAACGGTTATTGATATCAAGCAGGGGCGTCACCCAGTGATTGAAACACTAATGCCAATTGGTCAGGAGTATATCCCTAACGATGTTCGTCTTGATCAGGAGCAGCAGCAGATTATAGTTATTACGGGACCTAATATGTCGGGTAAGTCGGCACTCTTGCGCCAGACTGCGCTTATAGTTCTTATGGCGCAGATGGGTTCGTTTGTGCCTGCAAAGTCGGCAAAGATAGGTATCGTGGATAAGATATTTACGCGCGTTGGTGCGTCGGATAATCTTGCCGAGGGAGAGTCTACGTTTATGGTCGAGATGCTCGAGTCGGCAAGTATCTTAAATAACATTTCGGAGCGAAGCCTTGTGCTATTGGATGAGATTGGTCGTGGTACAAGTACCTACGATGGAATCTCTATTGCGTGGGCTATGGTGGAGTATCTCCATAACAATGGTCAGGGTGCTGCCAAGACACTCTTTGCTACACACTACCACGAGCTTAACGAGTTGGAGAATATGCTTCCTCGCGTCAAGAACTACCACGTTACGGTAAAGGAGGTCGATAAGACGATTGTCTTCTTGCGTAAGTTGGTGCGTGGAGGTACGGAACACTCTTTTGGTATCCACGTGGCGCGTATGTCGGGTATGCCACGCTCGGTGGTGTCACGTGCCGAGGCGATACTTCAAAACCTTGAGAAGGTCTATGGCTCGGGCGAGATTGTGCCTACGGGAGGCGTTACGCAGCGTACGAAAAAGCGCAATGTAGGGGAGGTTGCTGCGGCGTCGAAGGATAATATTCAGTTGTCGATGTTCCAACTCGACGACCCTGTTCTGGTGGCTATTCGTGACCAGATTAAGGGGTTGGATATCAACTCGTTGACCCCTCTTGAGGCGTTGAATAAACTTAATGAGATAAAGCGTATTACAGGATTATAATATGACTACACAGGAACAATACGTAGCACGCCTCAAGGAGTTCGTAGAGGCGAAATTCGGGCGTAGCATCACCTCGTTGGAGGATTGCGATGCCTTGAGCGAGGCTGTGGGTGAGGCTACCAACATAAAACTCGATAGCCGTGCCTTTATGCCTATCTTTGTTCACGACTCGCGTGCTGTTGCGCCACGCCCTGTGACGCTATCGACGTTGGCTCGCTACCTCGGTTATAATAGTTGGAGTGAGTTCTGTACCTCGAGCAATGTTCTTCCTGCCGAGGATACGGATGTAATTCCTGTTGTTCGTCGCTGGGGTGTTATCATCCTTACGGCGTTGGCTATCGTGGTGGTGGCGGGTGCGATAATCTTCCTTATTCGTGCGGTGGATAGCGATAGAAGTAAGGTTGATAATCGACATCTTGAGGTTGTGGAGCGTGTGGAGCAGCGCTGGGTGGCACGTACTATGGAGGAGTGCAATGCTATGCGTGCCTATAAGAGCGACTCAACGTATGTTGATATGCTCGATGCCTTCGCTTTGGAGTATAACGAACTGTTAGACGCGGAGGTGTTGCGTGATATCCGTGATGCGGTCGATGGCGAGGGTATCTCGATTAGTGATGAGAATATAGCGGCACACGCCGACACAATTGCTAATAGGTGTCGTGCGATGTACAATGTATTATATAAGGAGTAGACGAATCTACTCCTTTTTTTTATTTTGTCTGCTTTACCCATATCAGCTTCGAGGTGTCATAGCCTCGCTTCTGTGCTATGTCGAGGATATGGGATATCGTCGCTTCGGGGAGATGTGGCGTACGTGATAGTATCCATAGGTACTTTGGCGAGTGGCTGCCTACGAGCGCCCAGTCGTAACCCTCGCCGAGGGCCAAGATATTGTAGTCGGAGTAGAAGAACCAGAAGAACGAAACACGTAGTTGTCCTGTGCGCTCGCCCTTTTTTGCCTTGCCTGTCGATACGTTGAACTTTCCAGTGTGACTGTCGTATCCGCTATTTTCGACCAAAATCTTACCATCGGGGAGTAGAGTGTAGTATGCCTTGCATCGCTCGAGGTTGCGCTCGAAGCTATGGTCGTAGCGTGCTAACTCATACCACGCGCCCATATATCTATCAACATTTAGCTCACTTACCGTTGTGCGGTCAATCTCTGTGTGTTGTGCATTACATCCTGCGGTAGTCATAATAAGTGCGGTTAAAATAAGTGTAAATATCTTCATAACGTCAATTTTGGCGATTGAGAAGCAGATATTATGCCACAAAAAAAATGAGGTTGGCCCCGAAAAGGTCAACCTCACTGATATGATATGCTATACGCTTATTTCATCTCTGCGAAATATTTGTAGAAGTATGGCAATGTCTCCAAGCCCTTGTAGAACTGGTCAAGACCATAGCTCTCGTTTGGCGAGTGGATAGCATCCTTCGAAAG
>JADBON010000122.1:0-4714 GCA_015656305.1 Alistipes sp. | reverse complement strand
TGATATTATTCTGAAGGTCGGTGATTACGAAGGTCATATTATCGCGCGATACGTTGATACCTGCGAAGTATATCGCCGAGTTTGCCAAGCCAAAGACGTTGGGGCGGCGGCCTCCAGGAGTCTCCACCTTACCCAAGTCGATAACGATATGGTCGTCGACAAGCTCCTGCACAAGTTTGGTCATCGTAGGCACGCTGATGTGAAGCTCACGTGTAAGCTCCGATAGGGTGCTATCGCCGTTAATGGCCATATAGGCAATTATGTTGCGCTTGATGATGTTGTTCTTATGTGTTATGCCTTTGAGGTTCTCGCCAGCATCAATATTAAAAAACTTTGCTAATGATGTCATTTTCCTATCTGCTAAGTTTAGTTTCTAATACAAAGATAATAAAAAAATTTACAATTAACCATAAATTTTTAAAAAAATACAAATTTTTGTAAGATTTGTTATTTTGCGTTAAAAATGCTACCTTTGCATATTATATATAATAGTTGTTGCTATGTGCATCAGAGGGTTGAAATCATACATTAGCGTTGTGCTATTGCTCGTTTGTGGTGCGATAGTGGGGTGTACGCGCGGGGATTTGCTCGAGCGTATCGACTATGCTGAGCGTATTGCGGTGGATAATCCCGCGGAGGCTCTTGATGTTATGCGTAGTATCCCGCGCGATGAGATTCGTGGCAGCCGCAACAGGGCACGTTATGCGCTGGTGTATAGCGAGGCGATGTATCACAACTACATTGACTCGGATAGTGACACGCTCACACGTGCTATGGCGGAGTACTACCTCGAGAGTGATAACCACGCGGAGCGCGCCCGAGCCCTATATCAACACGCACTTGTGAAGCGTATGCAGGGCGAGTTGGCCGAGGCGATGCTGATGCTTGAGCAGGCCGAGGTGTCGCTCGCGGAGTGCGAGAATGGGAAGTTGTTGGCTCTTGTGCATCGCACAAAGGGTGATATCTACAACGATGGTTGCCTATTTGCCAATGCCCTAAACTCATACGCCGAGGCAAGACATTATTTCGAGGTGCAAAATCTTGAGTATCATTATTATAGTCTGCTCTATGATATGGGAGCTACGGAGATTCAGGTGCGTGATTTCGAGAGCGCCCGAGGCTATCTATCGGAGGCTCTGGAGTATGGCATCGAGAGTGGACGTAAGGATTTCGTATGTGCGGTGCTGCACGAGATGCTTGAGTTGTCGATTTATATGGACGACTACAAGGCGTGTGGTGCGTTGCTTGAGATGTTCGACACGCACGATGCACTGCTATATGGTCAGTCGCACTACTATGCCGTGAAGGCTATGTACCTCTCACATCTCGGTGCTATGGGCGAGGCGCTACGAATGTTGGACGAGGCCGAGAAGATGGAGGATGTAGAGTGGGCAGATATAGAGTATGCACGATATATTGTCTACCGCAATGGTGGTGATGCGAAGAATGCTCTTGTGTGGCAGGAGCGTAGCAAAAACTCGCAGGATGTGCTGATGCTGGAGGTGCTGGAGCAGCCTGTGCTAAATATTCAGCTCGATGCCTTGCGTGAGAGTCTGTCGTCGGAGCGCCGCGAAAGAGAACTTGTGGCACAGCGTAATACACTGATATTCATTGCTGTTGCCATTATCGTTGTGGCGTTTGTGTTGTTTGTCGTGCGCCGCCTGAAGCGTAAGAACGAGGAGTTGGAACACTATATCGCGGCAGTGGGCGAGCTTCAAGATACGTTGAGGATGTTGCCGCGGGAGATGTCGGCATCTGTCGGTGCGCTCTATCGTGATAGGTTCAATGAACTTAACGAGCTTTGCGACATCTACTACGACCACGAGGGTACGTCGCGCTCCAAGAGTGTGATATACAATAAGTTTATAAATACTATCGAGGCTATCAAGGGTGACGAGGAGCGTATCCGAGAGCTTGAGGCTACGGTGAACAAGTATCGTGATGGCGCGATGGAGAAGTTGCGTAGGGAGATGCCACGCTTCAGCGAGCGTGATACACGTGTGACGTTGTACCTCCTCGCGGGATTCTCGAATCGTGCGATAGCGATATTTATGGATAGCGATCCTGTGTCGGTATCGAAGATGAGATATAATATCAAACAGAAAATTAAGAGTGCAAATATAGCTGATAGTGAGCTTATTATCGCGGCGCTATCGGAAAAATAGAGTGAGATTATGAAGCGAATTATAGGATTTATAATCGTGGCTATCATAGCCATTGTTGCGGTGTCGTGTGAGGCGGATGCTTTTGACCCTACATTATCTCCAGGAGGAGATAAGGGCCAAGGGCCACTCCCAACAAAACCTATCAAGCGTCGCCCGATAGTTCCAACAACACGTCTGCCACGACCACGTGTCATTGGATATGAGAATCTCTCGAGTGGCACTCTTAGTAGCTATGAGGTGGTGGAGCCAGAGGAGCTATACGAGGAGTAGTTGATAACTATTTCGCCCGCCCATCCCCACAAAAAAGTAACCCCAGATGTGTATTCAAGCGCATCTGGGGTTTTGTTATATCGTGTCGCCTATAAGGCTATAGCCACTTCTTAAATTTGAAGAACCAGAAGGTGAAGCCCGATACAATAAGCATCAACGCGATGGCCCATAGGTAACCATACTCCCACTGAAGTTCGGGCATAAACTTAAAGTTCATACCATACATACTTGCCACCAACGTCGCAGGCATAAAGATAACCGCAGCCACGGAGAATATCTTTACAATCTCGTTCTGCTCGATGTTGATAAGACCAAGTGCCGCATCCTGAATATAGTCCAAACGCTGGAAGCTGAAGTCGGCGTGGCTGATAAGTGAGTTAACGTCCTTAATCATCAGCTGCAAGCGTGGGTAGATATCATTTGGGAAGCGCTCCGAGCGCAAGATGCTCGAGAGTACACGCTGACGGTCGAAGATATTCTCGCGGAGCAACATAGTGTTCTCCTGCAAGGCGTTGATACGGTAGAGTACCTCTTTGTCAATCTTCGAACCACCGCTAATCTCCTTACTTACGGCAGCAACCTGCTTACCTACCATCTCCACAAGGTCGGCATCGTAGTCGATACGCACCTCGAGCAACGAGATAAGGATGTGGTAACCCGTAGAGTAGGAGCGGTAGTTCATCTGCAGACGCTTCTCCGCCTCGCGGAAGGTGCGAAACTCCGCCTGGCGCATCGATACCAACACACCCTCGTTCGAGATGATGAACGATACAGGCTCCACGGTGAACGAATCGCCCTGTGGCACAAAGAAGTTAGAGTTCGAGATAATAGCATTCTCGGTCTCGGAGTATTTCGCCGTAGCCTCAATCTCCTCGACCTGCTGCTTGGTCTGTAGGCTCAACTCCATAAAATTTTCTACGGCCTTCTGCTCCTTGATTGTAGGCTCGAGAAGGTCGATCCAGAGAATATCATCGAAGCCGAGCTCGTCGAAAAGCTCGGTATCGGCATTGCGGATAATCTTGTTGTATTGCTTAAGATAGATAGTAATCATATCTCCTCCTAAAAGTTTTATTCTTTTTATTCAACTTTGCCCTTCATCGGGGCCTTACTTTGGGGTGGAATACAATGAACGCCCCATAGGTCGGAGGTAAGAAGCCGAGCGATGCTACTGTGTCTTATGAGGACACCTCGCACGACCTCTTTAATAGGATCGGGGGACTATCCTTATGCCGGCGTCCCAGAACTTCTTAAGTGCTTTATGTTTCTCGTCGTCGAGAATGAAATCTATGTTACGTGTGAGGTAGTCGTAGGCCGTGATGCCACTGTCCGAGCCCATATAGCGTGACTCCGATACAGCCTCCCAGATATGCTCTACGCCAAAGGTCAAGGCGCGCTGCAACTCGTCGGTAATCTCATAAGGTACACCCTTACGTGCCACCCATACCGCGAAGGCAAAAGGCAACTTCGTAACCTCGCGCCACTCGATAGCAAGGTCGTAGGTGTATGCAAACTTTCCCTCGTAGCCAAACACCTTATCGCCAATAAGAAGGAATGCGTCACCCTCCTGGGCCTGCTCCACAACGGCGTAGTCGGGCATATGCAGCCACTCCGGCTCTATATGCCACTTATGCTTTGCCAAATAGCCACACAACTGCACCGATGTGCGTGAGTGAGCATCGAGCCATATACGCTTCACACGACCTATTGGCGTATTCGACATAACGGTTACGGTGCGCACAGCGCCCACAGCGCCAATGCAGTAGTCTGTAATGATGTTTGTCTGCTTGAGTTCGGGTACCACAGCCGCAGGGAGTAGGGCGATATCTGCCTTACCCTCGATATAGTTCTTTGCACACTCGGCTGGTGGAGCCAACAACAAATCGGCACGAAGGTTATCTGCGTGCTGGAGTCCATAGACGAATGGTATCGTATTGAGATACGATACGGCTGTTATTGTAGGAATGATAGCCATCGTCCATACTGTTGTTGTTATTGGTTAGACTTTTTGCGGCACTCCTCGATGCCACAATATCAGTGCAAAGGTAGTACAAAAAATCTTCCGAAGCAAAAAAATAACGAAAAAAGTGACGCTCATTATATATAATAATGTATCGAAACGAAAAAAAGATTGTGCGAGGTGTTGCAAATTAAAAAATAAGTGTTACCTTTGCCGCCGAATTAATTATTGCAATATTAATTATAACAAAAAGACGAAAATGAAAAAGGGTATTCATCCAGAGAATTATCGTTTAGTGGCATTCAAGGATATGTCGAATGAC
>JADBON010000047.1:0-7154 GCA_015656305.1 Alistipes sp. | reverse complement strand
TGTTGTACCCAAGTCAATACCAATAATCTTGCTCATAGTTCTAAATGTATTATGTTATTAAATTATTAATTTCGATTTATATCGTCGTTTGCTTTAGGGTAGAACAAATGATATACCAAACCCAAAAATCGGCCAAATGTGACGTATTTCGCTCGAAAGTGTGACAAAAAGTGTCGTGCCACAACTTTTGCGACTGACAAAATGTCATATCACTATGCTCACGTGGCGTGCCATTGTCATAATTTTATGGCGTGCCAAAATTAGTTCAAAGAAAATTTCGTGCCTTTGCGGCACTAATCTTTGTAAAACTATGCTACGAGGTGTTCCTCTAAAAATAAAAAAGAGCCTATCCGAATGGGATAGGCTTTTTTGTTAATACTCACGTTGTCCGAAGATTGCCGTGCCGATGCGTACCATCGTCGAGCCATACTCCAGAGCGATAGGGTAGTCGTCGGACATTCCGATAGATAGTGTGTCGAACGCCTCGCCAAACTGTGGCTTTAGCTCCTCGAAGATTGAGCGTATCGTAGCAAAGTCGTTGCGTACGATATGCTCATCATCGGTGTTAGAGGCGATGGTCATCACGCCTCGCACGCGCACGTGTGTCATATTATTAAGTATGTCCGAAGAGAGGTATGCGCGAAGCTCCTCGATGCTCCAACCCGATTTTGTCTCCTCCTGTGCCACGTGTACCTCAAGAAGAATGTCAATGGTGCGGTTGTTCTTTGCCGCCTGCTTCTCAATCTCCTCGATAAGACGCTCCGAGTCCACCGACGAAATCATCGTCACGAAGGGTGCGATATACTTAACCTTATTGGTCTGAAGGTGTCCAATCATATGCCACTCGATATCCTTCGGAAGAAGCTCATACTTCGCGGTCATCTCCTGTGGGCGGCTCTCGCCAAAGATACGCTGACCAGCGTCGTAGGCCTCCTGCAAACGCTCTGCTGGATGGAACTTCGACACTGCAACGAGTTTTACACCTGCGGGAATCGTAGATAATATTCTATGTAGACGCTCTTTGATACTCATAGTTAAAAGAAATTTGACACTACAAATTTATGTAATATCGCCGAACATAGCAACTATTTCAAAATAAATTGTTATCTTTGAAGGATGATAAATTTAAAAACACAAAATAACCTATAAGAAACTATGAACAAACTATTCAAAACTATCGCCCTTGTGGGTGCGTTTATCGCAGGTATCGCTACGGCAGATGCTTGTACGAACTTCATTGTTACGCGTGGTGCTTCGACCGATGGCTCGAATATGGTTACCTACGCAGCTGACTCTCACGGCTTGTATGGCTCGTTGTATAGCTACGTGCCAGGTAAGTATAGCCCATTTATGGATGTGACAGAGTGGGATACAGGTCGTTTTATTGGCCGTATTCCTCAGGTTGAGACTCGCTACCGCACACTCGGTAACTCGAACGAGCATTCGCTCTTTATCACCGAGACTACGTTTGGTGGCCGCCCAGAGTTGGAGGACCCAAATGGTGGCATCGACTATGGCTCACTTATCTACATCACCTTGCAGCGCGCAAAGACCGCTCGTGAGGCTATCGACATCATCGTAGATTTGGCTAACACACACGGCTACTGCTCATCAGGTGAGTCATTCTCACTTATCGACCAGAACGAGGCTTGGATTATGGAGATTATTGGTAAGGGCCCAGAGGATAAGGGTATCGTATGGGTAGCTCGCCGTATTCCTGATGGTTATGTATCGGCTCACGCTAACCAGGCTCGTATCACTACATTCCCTTGGAACGATCCAGAGAACTGCCTCTACGCTGCCGATGTTGCTGACGTAGCACGTAAGTTTGGCTGGTTCGAGGGTAAGAACGAGGATTTCAGCTTCGCAGAGGCTTACGCACCACTCGATTTCGGTGCTATGCGTGGTTGCGAGGCTCGCGTATGGGCTTTCTTCCGCACCGTAGCTGATGATATGGACCAGTATGAGGACTACGCTATGGGCCACAACCCAGCAAACCGTATGCCTTTGTGGGTTATGCCACGCGAGAAGGTATCTCCAAAGGTGTTGATGGATTGTATGCGTGACCACTACGAGGGTACAAAGATGGATATGACAACAGATATCGGTGCTGGTGGCGAGGAGTGCCCATACCGCTGGCGTCCTATGTACTTCGAGGTAGATGGCGTGGAGTACTGCAACGAGCGTGCTACAGCTACGCAGCAGACAGGTTTCTGGCTTATGGGTCAGGCACGTCCCGAGAAGGTGGGTATCCTCTGGTTTGGTACCGACGATGCTGCTACATCGCCACTTACCCCTATCTACGTTAACTCACAGGAGGTTCCAGAGTGTTTGCGTGAGGGCAACGGCTCTATGATTAAGTACTCTGATACTTCGATGTTCTGGATTACTAACCGTGTTGCACAGTTCGCATATTTGCGCTACAACGTTGTTGGTAAGCACGTACGTGAGTTCGTTGACAAGTGGGAGAACGCAGCTATCGAGGCTGTTGCTAAGGTAGATATTGCCATCGGCAACACTCCAAAGGTTGCGAAGAAGAATAAGATTGCTACAGAGTTCTCAGTAGCTATGGCTCAGCGTTTGTTCAACATATGGGTAGATCTTGACAAGTACCTTATGGTTAAGTACATCGACGGTAACGTTAAGGGCGAGGAGAATGGTAAGTTCATCGACAATGGTAACGGCAAGGATATCCCTGGCGTAATCGAGATGCCTGGCTACTCGGAGAATTGGAAGCGTGCCGTAGCTCGCGATAAGGGTGAGATTTTGAAGGTCGTAAAGTAATTAAGAGTTGAACTATGGACAACAGATATGATATTATCGTTATAGGCTCAGGCCCTGGCGGTTATGTGGCTGCTATACGTGCTGCACAGTGTGGCAAGCGCGTGGCGATTGTCGAGAAGGCAGACGCAGGTGGCGTATGTCTTAACTGGGGTTGTATCCCTACCAAGGCTCTCGTTCGCTCGGCACAGGTCTACGCCGACTGCAAGGCTGCTGCAACATTCGGTGTTACTATCGAGGGTGAGGTGAAGCCTGATTGGGCAAAGATGGTGGAGCGTGAGCGTACCGTAGCCTCTACAATGAACAAGGGTGTTCAGTTCCTCTTGAAGAAGAATAACATTGATGTTATCGCAGGCTTCGGTCGTCTTAAGGCACAGGATATCGTTGAGGTTGAGGGCGTTGAGTATGAGGCCGACAATATCATCCTTGCTACTGGCGCACGTCCTCGCGAGATGGGCTTTATGCCTATCGACGGCAAGCACATCATCTCGTCGAAGGAGGCGTTGGTACTCCCCGAGTTGCCAGAGAGTATGGTCGTTGTAGGCTCGGGAGCTATCGGCTCGGAGTTCGCCTACATCTACGCTACGATGGGCGTGAAGGTGACTATTGTCGAGTATATGCCACAGATTATGCCTCTTGAGGATGAGGATACTGCAAAGGCTATGGAGCGCGCTTTCCGCAAGCTACGTGCTACGGTTATGACCTCTACAACCGTGAAGCAGGTTACCGTTCGTGAGGATGGTAAGTGTGAGGTTGAGGTTGAGGGCAAGAAGGGTGCGCAGACTCTCGAAGCGGATATCGTACTCTCGGCCGTAGGTATCAAGTCGAACCTTGAGAATATGGGCCTTGAGGAGCTTGGCGTGGAGATTGAGCGCGACAAGGTGAAGGTTGATGAGCATTATAAGACAACCCTCGATGGTGTCTACGCTATCGGTGATATCATCGCAACACCAGCCCTTGCGCACGTTGCCTCTGCCGAGGCTATCCACTGCGTGGAGCATATCTGCGGTCTTAACCCAGAGCCTGTTGACTACTCGACTATCCCATCGTGCATCTTCACCTCTCCAGAGGTGGCATCGGTAGGTCTTACCGAGGCACAGGTAAAGGCACAAGGTGTTGAGTATAAGGTTGGTAAGTTCCCATATACAGCATCTGGTAAGGCTACTGCGGCGGGTGAGCGTGATGGCTTCGTGAAGCTCATCTTCGATGCCGAGGAGCGTCTTCTTGGTGCTCACTTCGTAGGTCATAACGTTACCGAGATGATTGGCGAGCCTACACTTGCGAAGGTGTTGGGTGTTAATGCTCACCGCATTGCCCGCACTATTCACGCGCATCCATCTATGCACGAGGCGGTTATGGAGGCGGCGGAGGATGCATTGGGTTGTTCTATCCACATATAATTATAGTAACAAAACAGCGAAATTAGGGAGTTTAGGGAGATATAATCCTTAAATTCCCTAATCTCCTTAAACTCTCTTACTGTGAGATACTTCATCGAACTACAATACGACGGTGCTGCATACTGCGGATGGCAGCGACAGCCCGATGCCGTGACGGTGCAGGGAGTTATCGAGGAGAAGCTCTCGATGCTTCTGCGTGTGCCTACCGAGATTGTTGGCGCGGGACGTACCGATACGGGTGTCAATGCCTCATTCTACATCGCGCATTTCGATGCCGAGGAGGGCATAGATACTGCGCAGCTATGCTACAAGATGAACAAGGTTCTTCCTATGGATATAGCCATAATGCGTATCTACGAGGTGAGGGAGTCGCTGCACGCGCGTTTCGATGCCAAGCAGAGGGAGTACACCTACCTCCTAACGCCACATAAGTCGCCATTTCGTCGCTACTCGGCGTGGTACTTTACGGCAGATATAGATGTAGAGCGTATGAACGAGGCGGCGGCAAAGCTCCTCGAGTATGAGGATTTTACGTCGTTTGCCAAACTCAATTCCAACAACAAGACTAATATCTGTCACATATCCTATGCTCGCTGGAGGGTGGAGGATGATGGTACGCTACGATTTACAATACGTGCCGATAGGTTCCTTCGCAATATGGTGCGTGCCATCGTAGGTACGTTGGTAGACGTAGGACGTGGAAGGTATAGCGTTACGGAGTTTGAGGATATCATCCTCTCGCGTGATCTATCACGATGCAGCGCTGGAGCGCCCGCCTGTGGTTTGTTCCTATCGGATGTAAAATATGACTTTTAGGAGAGGCTTTCGAGGCCTCTCTTTTTGTTTGGAAATTTGCTTTTCTCGAAAAAAAAATGTAAATTTGCCATATATGATTCTACTTTGTGTTTAACATTAAAAACACTCTATTATGCCCATACTTGAAAACAACACCCGCGTAGGACGATTTGTGGTGCAGAACCTCATCAAGAGCAACCTCTACACCGAGACCTACCGCGCTGTGGACGAGAATAACAACCCCTATTTTTTGAAACTCTTTGTTATTAGCCGTCTGCCTGCAAGGCTTATCAATCAGCGTACCTATACCGTTAAGGAGATAGAGTATTGCCGCCTATTGAGCCATCGCAACCTCATCAGCTTTGTTGATAGTGGTAAGTTGGACCACAGCGAGGGTAAGTGTCAGTATTACATCACCAACTACTTCAGTGGTGCGGTGTTGGCGGACTATATCGCGCAGCGTGGTGTGCTTGCCGAGGAGCAGGCGCTCAAGATTTTCAAGGGCGTGTTGCAGGGCCTTAACTTCCTGCATAAGCTCTCGCCAGCGATGTGTCACAACGACCTCGACCCAAGTAACATCGTTATTGGCGATGCTGACGGCGAGCCAAAGCTCATCGACCTTGGTCACCTCTCGGAGCGTTGCAGTGGTCTTGTGTCGTTCGACACTGCCGATATCGACATTCTCTATCACGCCAACGAGAGTATGGTAAACATCTTCGACGAGCAGAGCGATATCTTCTCTGCGTGTGCGGTGCTCTACTTTATGCTTACGGGCAAGGCACCTTGGGTTATGGAACTCGATTCGGAGAAAACATACCGTGATCGTTTCAAGGAGTTGGTGGCATATCGTAAGGCTAATCCGTTGAACCTCGATGAGTTGCAGGTATCTACCGCTACGAAGTATATCCTTGCCGAGGGCCTCAAACTACAATATAGCGACCGTATCTCGAGCGTCGATGCGTTGTTGACGCTTCTCGAGGCTCCAGAGAAGATTGAGGAGAAGATTGAGGAGGAGCAGAGAGCAGAGCGTGAGCGCCCAAAGCCAGAGGGTGGTGGCAGGGATGATAGCCGCCGCAGAGGCCGTGATGATAGCGACGATCCTAACGATATCAACCGTTTTGTGTTGGATGTGCGTCGTGGCGAGGGCGGTGGATTTAAGGATATTGCGGGTATGAAGGAGCTAAAGGAGTTCCTCGAGCGCAAGGTAATCTTCGTAATTCGCAACGAGGAGGTGGCACGTGAGTATAACCTCACACCGCCTAACGGTATGTTGCTCTATGGCCCTCCAGGATGTGGTAAGACCTTCTTTGCGGAGAAGTTTGCCGAGGAGACAGGCTTCAACTTTGCCCTTATCAAGGCTTCGGATATCGCAAGTTCATACGTACACGGCACGCAGGACAAGATTGGTAGGTTGTTCAAGCAGGCCGAGAAGCATCGACCTATTGTGTTGTGCTTCGATGAGTTCGATGCCTTGGTGCCAGACCGCTCGTCGCAGGGTGCATCACACACCTCAAGTGAGGTAAATGAGTTCCTCTCGCAGATGAACAACTGCTCGAAGCGTGGTATCTTTATCGTGGCAACAAGTAACCGCCCAGATAAGATTGACCCTGCGGTGTTGCGTACGGGACGTATCGATAGAATGGTCTACGTGCCACTGCCAGATATGGAGGCGCGTCTGGAGATGTTCAAGATGTATGTCAACAACCGCCCAGCGTTGGAGGATATCAACTATGAGGAGTTGGCACGCTGCACCGAGGGCTACATCGCAAGTGACATCGCCTATATCGTCAACGATGCCGCGATGACCGCCGCCTTCAGCCGCACGAAGATTTCGCACGAGTTGCTGATGACAACCATCAAGAATGTACCACCATCATTGCGTGCCGAGAGCATCAGCGTTTACGATGATATTCGCCGCCGTATGGATACGTCGAATCGTAAGAATGTTGCCACACGCCGACCTATTGGCTATTCAGTGCATCTGGAGGATAAGTAGCAACGCCGTCTAACAAGTCGACTTGTAAGTGATAAAGAGGGTATCCCGATGTGGGGTACCCTCTTAGTTTGTTGTGCTGAAACGCTACTTCAAAATCTGGATAAGGCTATTCATAGCCTCGCGTGCCGAGACATTGTCGTAGAGAACCGACCATACCATATCTGCAATCGGCATCTCGATGT
>JADBON010000044.1:0-7229 GCA_015656305.1 Alistipes sp. | reverse complement strand
GCGTTAAACGCCTCCTCGGCAAGAGCAACAATACCACGTGCCGATGGTGCTACGCTGACAAGAAGCGCATCGCCGAGAACCTCCGAACATTTAGCAGCGCCATTACCAAAGATTATCAACTTACCCTCCTCGCGCCACTTCTTAAAGCTCTCCGCATCTACAACCTCGGCAGCGACATCCGACAACGCCTGGCCCTGATTATCGAAGACCTGTGCATAGACCTCCATACGGCGAGCATCGACCATAGGACATAGGCGACCATTTGCCCAATCCTCATCCTCGACATCAAGGATACCCGCTTCGTTATCCTCTCGAGCCACCTTAGCAAGAGCATCCAACGAACCCACGGCGATAAGCGGAATGTTGAGGGCATAGCACATACCCTTGGCAAACGAAACACCAATACGCAAACCTGTGTATGAGCCAGGGCCCTTACCTACGGCAATAGCATCGAGGTCATCAGGCTGCACGCCAGTCTCCTTAAGAAGCTCATCGACAAACACCGCAACCTTCTTGGCGTGGTCACGGCCCTCGTCACTCTCACGAAGTGCCATAAGCTCGCCATCGTTAGCCAATGCCACAGAGCAAATATCTGTTCCTGTCTCAATAGATAATATAAGTGCCATATATAATGGTTGTTATGATTCTAAATTATCCGCGATAAATCTTCTTCGCCTTATCCATCTCGCGCTTTGCGTCGCTCTCCTTGATATACTCGCGCTTATCGTATGCCTTACGACCACGTGCCAAGCCGATAGCCACCTTAGCCAAACCGCGCTCGGTGATGAAGAGGCGCAGACCTACTACCGTAAGTCCCCTATCCTGCAACGCACGCTGCAACTTATTCAACTCCTTGCGGTTAAGTAGCAACTTACGGTCACGCTTGGGGATATGGTTGTTGCACGTACCCCACGTATACTCCGCAATATTAACATTGCGAATCCACAACTCGTTGCGCTCGAAATAGCAATACGAATCGACAAGCGAAGCCTTACCCAAACGCAACGACTTTATCTCCGTACCCACAAGGACAATACCCGCGATGTACTCCTCGATAATCTCGTAGTCGAACGTCGCACGCTTGTTACGTATGTTTATGTTTTTGTAGTCTGTCATAATAATATTGTTTACCTTTTATTCCACCCCACCACTTCGGCACATATTTTGCCACTCTATGAAGCGGGTGGGCCCAGATAAAGGTAACTAATTCTTTTATCTTTGATATGTTTTACACATCTTTTAAGTTTATTTTCTGTTTGCACACCGCCAGCGTAGTGATACGTTAGCACTCTGGGCCCCACCCTTTTTTTATCGCTATATGAGTCGGCCTATGGTTCGTGCAATCTCCACACGTACACCCTGATACTTCGCAACAAGAGATACTAAATCCTCGTCATCCTCCCCCGCAGCCATACGTGCTATAAGTTCTGCAATGCGCTTATCGATGGTTCGCAGCTTGTAAAGTACCATAGCCTTTGGCACTCCCTCGGCAAGCTGCTCCTCATCACTCTCGATATGCACCTCCTTCTGCTCCCAGATTTTGCTAATCACATAGCTATCATCCGACGTAAGTAGCTCGATGCTCACCCTGCTAACCTCAGGGTTATGGTGGTTAATGAAGATGTGCATAGGTACCTCCTCGCCGACACCTAATCGCTTCCACTCCTCGCGGTAGCACTCCAAGATTGTGCGATATACCTCTATCTCGAACTGCAAGCCATCCTGGTCAAGCTCCTCGAAGATAAACTTCGCGACGTTAATATCGTGAACCTCGCGTCCATCAAGCTCCTGATAGCTGAGGTGTCCATACTTTATCAGATACTTCGTAAGCTCACGCTCAAGTGTTTCGGGTGTTGTGCCGCCCGAAAGTTCCACCTTTGCAGAAGGGTATCCTAACTGCTGCTGTGGCTGCGCAACATACAACGACGATGGCGTAGCCTGCTGATGCTCCCTGAACTGCTGACGGCGTAGGAAATCTTGAGCCTCACGGTCACCACCCACACCATCTACCTTACGCGCCACGGCAACAGCCAACGTCTGCTGGTCGACATTCATAATCTCCGAGCAGTAGCGGATATACTCCGAGCGCTTAATCTGGTCAGGTATCAACGAGATGGAGTAGACCATATCGTTAATTGCATCTGTGCGCTTCAACGGGTCATTAGTAGCCTCGCCAAGCAATAAACGTGCCTTGAAGGCAAGGAAGTCCTGCGCATTATCGTTGATATAGGCACGCAACTGCTCCGAAGAGTTGGCACGCGCAAAGGTATCGGGATCGTGCTCCTCGGGAAGTAGCACAATGCGAACGTTCATACCCTCCTTTAGGATAAGGTCCACGCCACGCAGTGCTGCCTTCACACCCGCACTATCGCCGTCAAACATCAACGTTATGTTGTTCGTGAAGCGGCTTATAAGGCGTATCTGCTCCTCGGTAAGTGACGTACCCGACGAAGCCACTACATTCTCCACGCCCGCCTGATGCATCGAGATAACATCTGCGTATCCCTCCACCAAGATAGCGTTATCCTCCTGACCTATAGACTTTTTCGCAAAGAACAAGCCATACAACTCACGACGCTTATTATAGATATCGCTCTCTGGCGAGTTCTGATACTTCGCAACCTTCTTATCGGTTCGCAACGTACGGCCACCAAAGCCCACGACACGTCCCGAGATGTTGTGTATCGGGAATATTACTCTATCGTAGAATCTATCGCGCAACGCACCATCACTCTCTCGCTCGATACTCAAACCCGTAGCCGTAAGAAACTCCTGCTTATATCCCGCAGCGCGTGCATCTTCTGAGAATCGCGCACCCTGCGAAGGACAGAAGCCAAGGCCAAAACGTGATATTGTAGCATCCGTAAAACCACGCAATGACGAGAAGTACGAAAGACCAACACTGCGTCCCTCATCCTCGTACATCATATATCGCTGGAAATACTCCGCAGCCCAGGCATTGAGAGCAAACATACTCTCACGGGCGCTATTACGCGCCATCTCCTCGTCGCTCATCTTCTCCTCGCGAATCTCGATGCCATAGCGTTTTGCGATGATGCGGAGTGCCTCGGGATAGGTAGCATTCTCGCTCTCCATCACAAAGTTGATGGCATTACCCGACTTTCCGCAGCCGAAACATTTATAGATACCACGTGCGGGAGAGACCTTGAACGAAGGGGTTTTCTCTTGATGGAATGGGCAGCAAGCCTCGTAGTTTACACCCTTGCGACGGAGCGTGACATAGTCGCCAACAATATCTACGATATTGGCAGCAGCATATATTCGGTCTATGGTTTCACGATCAATCATCGTGCAAAGATATAAAAAAAGAAGCGAAGTATCAACACCCAAAAGGGATATTTAGTACAATTTTGAGATTGCGAAATGGGGTGCGGTTTTCGAGTGAATAACAACTACAATATACCCGCCTTGTAGCACTTGACGATATACTCCAACATTTCATCCTCACCCTCAGGGTCATACTCAAGTTTGAGGTTGTTGCCAAAGAGCTTCGCAAGCATCTGATAGAAGCCCGCCGTAAAGCCCGAACGGAAATCTTTGATGATACCAAATACGGTGTGATTTGTCTCCCTGTCTATGAGTTTTAGAAGTACCTTGCCCTCGTATCGCGTCATCTTCCAGAGCATTGGCGATATCTCCTCTTTCAGTGCCTCCTCGATAGCTCGCGTATACTCCTTTTGGTCCTTACGCTTCGACAATTTTGCCAGCTCCGCATCGAGATTTTCCATACGTCGCGATGCCTCAAGAGCCAAAGGATAGACCTTCTTAACGGCATTTACCATACGCTGATATTGCCTCAAGTCACGCTTGCTGTGATAGACTCTAACCTCCTGAAGTGTAACATATAACGTCGAGTCGCCCGCCTTGTCTACGCCCCAATATATGCTACGCGCTCCACGTATACGCTGATAGCGCTGCGCCGAGACACTATCCACATCCACGAAGAGTGTGAGAACAACAAAAGGTATAAGCCATAAGTATTTCATACTACAAATATAACGTTTTTAGTTGGCTAAACATTGCTTTTCTCGAAATTTATTTGTATATTTGTAAGGATATAAATTAATTAAAACAGTAAAATTATGTTAGAGATAGGACTAAAACATCAGAGTGTAATGCGTGTTATGGAGGGTAACACCGCAGAGTTTATCGGCTCGGGCGATATGGCCGTGTTGGCAACCCCAGCAATGGTTGCGCTTATGGAAAACGCTGCGATGCTTGCCGTAGCGCTTCACCTCGGTGAGGGCGAGACTACCGTAGGCTCGATGATATCTACATCACACATCAAGCCTTCGAAGGTAGGAAATGCCGTCAGTGCTCTTGCCGAACTTACAGAGATTGATGGTCGCAAACTAACTTTCAAGATTTCTGCTTACGATGGTGAGACGCTTATCGGCGAAGGTGAGCATATTCGCTTTATCGTAAACCGCGAGAAGTTCCTTTCGAAACTTTAACATAGGGACACAAAAAAGCCAGTGTGCTCCCCCATAACCCTTCCAATCAATACCCAAATGAATTACTCATCAACCCAATTGAAAGGATATAACACACTGGCTAAAATCGTGGTGCAAAAGTAGTACGATATTGACCTTTGTACAATAGACGTATTACTTATACTATAACCAATATTACTGAATATTGTGTTATTGGGGCTTTGTGGGCCTTTTGCAATATCAAAATCATTAAAAAAGAGGGGGGAGATATGGCAAGAAAACGACAACATATAGAGCTTAATTCGGTAGCATCGTGTTGCGAATATCTGGGTATCGATGCGCTCAATAAATACGTAAGCGTCATCAACCTAAACACCGTTGGCACAATATGTTATGAGCCTAAGCACATAGACATCTACTGCATCGTGTGTTGTTGGTACGACAATAACGACACAAATGCTGACCTACACTTTTTCAGCCCTGGATATAGCGACTCATTTATGGGCGATTTGGAGTTAACGCCCCAGGGTTGGGCATTGATATTCGATCCTTCGCTGCTCGAAGATACACTATTAGCGGGTAGAATGCCAGAGTATAAATTCTTCTCGACCGTCTCCACAAATAAGCTTCGACTCAATAGCGATGAGCGTAATATGATTATAGGATGTATGCAGAGTATACGCCTCGAATTATTCAATGGCGAGGATAAATACACCAGACGCATCATCACCGCAGGTATCGCCGTACTCCTAAATCTATGTATGCGATACTACGAGCGCCAAAACACCGAACCTCGAGACTCCGCCGACGCAATAATATCGAAACTGAGCAAATTAATTATCGACTACCTAAGTGGCTCGCGCGATGTGCTGCAAGAGCTTCCAACGGTATCATCTTGTGCCGATGCCTTACACATTTCACCGAATTACTTGGGCGATGTAGTACGCAAAAAGTTAAACTATTCGGCACAGCAGTACATACGTCAGATGGTGGTTAAGGAGGCAGCATATCAACTACGTTACTCCAATAATTCGATTGGCGAGATAAGCTACAACCTTGGATTCAAATACCCACACCACTTCACACGCGTATTCAAGCAGGAGTATGGCGCCACACCGCAACAGTATCGCAACAAAGCAGCGCAACACTATAGCATCAGCAAAATAGAAAAACCATAATATTAGCAGCCAAAATTTTTGCCATTTCAAAACTTTACACTATATTTGCAACCGCTTACGAGCAACGATTGAGCTATGGTGTAATGGTAACACAGCAGATTTTGGTTCTGTTATTCTGAGTTCGAATCTCGGTAGCTCAACCACAAAATTATCCGATAGGCTTTTGCTTATCGGATTTTTTGTTTACCTTTGTCATACTATAACTCACTACCATTTATTTATGGCATATCCTATTGAAAATAAACTCGTAGTTGCGGTATCCTCATCAGCTCTCTTTGACCTCTCGGAATCGGATAAAGTCTACACCGAGTGCGGTCTTGAGGAGTATCGACGCTATCAGGAGCAGAACATAGACACTCCACTGGAGAAGGGTGTTGCATTTCCATTCGTAAAACGACTCTTGAGCTTCAATGAACTCTTCCCCGAGGAGATGCCCGTAGAGGTTGTACTTCTATCGCGCAACTCTCCCGAGACAGGACTCCGCGTATTCCGCACCATCAAGCACTACGGTTTAGATATCTCGCGCGCCTCGTTCTTCTCTGGCGAGTCGCCATATAAGTATCTTCCTGCATTCAACGCCTCGTTGTTCCTATCAGCCTCGGAGCGCGATGTGAAGCGTGCTTGCGATGCTGGATATGCCGCAGGTCGTGTTCTCGATAGCGAGGTTATGGACGATGTCTACGATGATGAGCTTCGTATAGCATTCGATTTCGATGGTGTTATTGCGGATGATGATAGCGAGAAGATTTACCAGGAGCAGGGCCTAAAGGCATTCCATAAGCACGAGGCATCGACAAACACACCTCTTGACCCAGGTCCTTTGGCCGACCTTCTCATCAAGATTTCCAATCTCCAAAAGTTGGAAATAGAGCGTATGGCGCAGAACGAGGATTATCGACGTAAGTTGAAGATTTCTATCGTTACGGCACGCAATGCTCCAGCACACGAGCGTGTTGTGAACACCCTCAAAAGTTGGGGTGTGGAGGTTACCGAGGCCTTCTTCTTGGGTGGCATTTCGAAGGACAGAGTGTTGGAGATTATGCGTCCCCATATCTTCTTCGATGACCAGATGGTCCACCTCGACCACTTGCGCAATGTTCCTGCGGTACACATCCCTATGGGCATCACAAATGAGTAGACGATGAGGGAGTTTTTCAGGAGTGCGCTCGAGAAGGTTAAGGGCTATCTGTCGCGGCTATCATTCCGCACAGGTGTTATAGTTCTATCATTGTGCATACCCTTCTATATACTCTCCTTTGCACAAATGGCTCTTCCAATCTCCGCCACGGCAAAGAGCATCCTGTGGTTTATACTCTTTGGCTTGGCCAAGACCACACAATACTCTGGTTTAGCTATACTTGGAGTCGAGGGTTGGCGTAGAGTAAAGAGCTGGTTTAAGAAGCAAAATAGCGACAACAATAAAGGGTAGCACTTTCCGCTACCCTTTTATCGTATCATTATATTAGCTAATTACTCCCATAATATTATGCTAATATTATTTTTTTTTATATCTTTGTGCGATTGTAGACTTTTGTATCGACAAATAATTAAAACATCATACTATGAACATTTCTTATAACTGGCTAAAACGCTATCT
>JADBON010000230.1:0-2829 GCA_015656305.1 Alistipes sp. | reverse complement strand
AGGTTGCCGACCGCCTTCAGGAGTTGTTCAACACTATGCGTCCCGACTACGAGGCGAAGTGGGATGACCTCAAAATCTTCATTCAGTATGGCATTCTTACCGACGAGAAGTTCGCCGAGAAGGCTGCATCGTTTATGCTTTGGAAGAGCATCGAGGGCAAGTATTACACCCCAGAGGAGTATATCTCAAAAATACAAGATGCGCAGACCGATAAGGATGGCTTCACCATTGTACTATATGTAGATGATGTGGTGGGCAAGAACGCCTTTGTTGAGGCTGCGAAGGCGAAGGGCTACGACATTTTGGAGATGAACGGCCAGCTCGACAACCACTATGTTCAGTACTACGAGTCGAAGAACGAGAAGGTGCGCTTCGTGCGTGTAGATAGCGACGTTGTGGAGAACCTCATCCGCAAGGAGGAGCGTGCTGCGATGTCACTTACCTCGGAGCAGCAGGATATTATGCGTCCTGTATTCGAGAGCCAGATGCCTACCGACGAGAAGATTCACTACCACATCTCGTTCGAGGCTATGGCCGCAGATGCACAGCCCGTGGTTATCACACAGAATGAGTTTATGCGCCGTATGAAGGAGATGGCAGCAACGTCGGGTGGCGATATGAGCCGCTTCTATGGTCAGATGCCTGACAACTTCACAATCACCGTAAACGGCAACCACCCTATCGTATTGGATATCCTTGGCGAGGTGGAGAGTGCCTATGGCGATAAGCTCCGCACCATCGGCAAGAAGATTACCGCTGCCGAGCAGGAGGAGAGCCGCTTCGAGGAGACCGTAAAGGGTAAGCGCAACGAGGAGCTTACAGCCGAAGAGAAGGAGATGCGTGAGTCGTTGTCGAAGCATATCGTGGAGCTTCGTCAGGAGCGAGACGCACGTCTTGAGGAGATTGGTAAGCAGAATAAGAAGGTACGTCAGATTATTGACCTTGCACTGCTCTCAAACGGTATGCTTAAGGGCAAGAACCTTACGGAGTTCATCCAGCGCAGCATCTCGCTTATCGAGTAGGCGCAATGCTATACACAAAAATAAATCCCTCTTCGCGATGAAGAGGGATTTATTTTTTTATCTATACAACACGTTACAGTGCCATCAGCATCAATAACTGCGCCGTCAAGACTCGTAAGAACATAACTACTGGGTAAACCGTAGCATAACTTACCGCAGGCATATCGTTACCTGATGATACGCTCGCGAAGCCAAGTGCTGGAGGATCAGTCATAGAACCTGCCATAAGACCCATCATAGTGTAGTAGTTGAGCTTGAACTTAAGGCGAGCAAGCAACGCCACAAGAACAAGAGGCAATACGGTGATGATAACACCATAACCTACCCACTTATAACCGCCACCAACAACAGCATCTACGAAGCCATCACCCGCGCCAATACCTACCGCTGCGAGGAACATCGCAAGACCAATCTCACGCATCATAAGGTTAGCACTCATTGTGGTATATGTCACAAGGTGGAAGTGTGGACCAAAGCGACCAAGCAAAATCGCAATGATAAGTGGACCACCTGCCAAACCGAGCTTCACAGGCTGTGGGATGTTCATCAAAGGTACAGAGCCGAGCAATACACCGAGTGCGATACCGATAAATACAGGCAACAAGTTAGGGTGATCGAGCTTCTTGAGTGAGTTACCAAGAGCCTTCTCTGCCTGTGCCACAGCAGCCTCAGGACCTACAACCATCACCTTATCACCCACCTGGAGCTCCATACCCTGATATGGGATAAGGTCTACACCAGAACGGTGAACACGTGTGATGTTGATACCGTAGCGAGTACGGAGGCGCAAATCTGCGAAGGTCTTACCGTTAACATCCTCGCGTGTGATAAGGATACGGCGTGACACAAGAGGTGTAGACTGCATAGCCGCAGCACCCCACTCCTCGAGCGACATCTCGATAGGCTTACCGAAGAATGCAAGGATAGCATCACGATCCTCCTCTGTACAGATGATACGCAAGCGGTCGCCGATGTTAAGCACCGAGTTACCATCGGCCATAACAATCTCGCCAGACTTGTGCATAATACGCGACACAACAAACTGACGGTTGATAAGCATATGTGCAATAGCGATAGTCTTACCTGCAAGCATCTCGTTGGTAAACTCCACAGAGTAGCGGTGTGGGAGGTTTGTCTCGTTGCTCATAGCTGCCAAACCCTCATCCTCCTTCTTGAAGTCTACGCGGAGAACATATCGCATAATAATCATCGTTGTGATGATACCCACAACGCCCAAAGGATATGCTACAGCATAACCGAGCGAGATAGAGTTTGCGATTGTTGGGTCTGACATACCAGAGTCGGCATAAGCCTGCTGTGCAGCACCAAGACCTGGGGTGTTAGTCACCGCACCCGAGAGTACGCCGACCATTGTTGGGAGAGGCTCACCTGTGATGAGGTGGATAGCATAGGCAGTACCTACGCCAAGGAAAATCACCAATGCAGCAAGACCGATAAGCTTCAGTCCACCACTCTTAAGTGATGAGAAGAAACCTGGGCCGACCTGCAAACCGATGAAGAACACAAAGAGTATCAAACCGAACTCCTTGATAAAGTGCAAAGTGTCGTGGTGGATAGTACCCGAATCGAGGAAATGACCAAAGGCGATACCCGTAAAGAGAATCCAGGTCATACCAAGCGAGATACCCTTAATCTTAATACGACTAAGAGCGATACCCGAGGCAATCACCGCCGCCAACACAAATACGGTGTGAGCAATGGATGGGTGCATAGGATCACCACTACCCATAATCACAGTTTTCAACCAGTTGAAATCCATTGTTTGTATTGTTTTTGGGTTATTAGT
>JADBON010000081.1:0-5700 GCA_015656305.1 Alistipes sp. | reverse complement strand
CTCGTCAGCGCCGTGATGGCGACAATGAGGGCATCAGAGAGAGCCGCCCACGTGTGGCTAAGGCAGAGAAGCGTACTTCGTACAACCCACATTTCACGGCCGAGAACCGTCTACGTCCAGAGTATGAGGCTCCACGACGTGGTGAGCGTCCAGAGCGTTCGGAGCGCCCAGAGCGTGGCAATAGCCGTGGTGGTCGTCCACAGCGCACAGAGGGGGGCTACACTCGTACAGAGCGCACAGAGCGTCCACAGCGTTCGGAGCGTCCACAGCGCAATGAGGGTGGTTACACACGCACAGAGCGTGGTGCGAAGCCAGAGCGTTTCTCACGTGATGGCGAGCAGCGTACAAAGGGTGGCCGTCCAGCATCATCGGAGCGTCGCACAGCACCTAAGGGTGATGGCAAGCGCAGCTATGCTCCACGTCGTGACGAGAAGCCACGTTCATATCCAAAGTACAACCCTAACCGCGTAACAGGCGAGATTCGTCTTAACCGCTTCATCTCGCAGTCTGGCGTATGCTCACGCCGTGAGGCTGATGATTACATCCTCGCAGGTCTTGTAACCGTTAACGGTCAGGTAGTTACAGAGCTTGGTACAAAGATTCTTCCTACCGATGAGGTTCGCTTCAACGATGAGCGCCTTCAGGGTGAGAAGCACGTATATATCGTACTCAACAAGCCAAAGGGCTATGTTACATCGCTCGATGATCCACACGCCGACAAGACTGTTATGGACCTTGTGCGTGATGCTTGCACCGAGCGTGTATACCCCGTAGGTCGCCTCGATAAGAACTCACTCGGCTTGCTCCTTATCACCAACGATGGCGATGTTACACGTCAGCTCACACACCCATCAAACCGCAAGAAGAAGATTTATCAGGTAACTCTCGATAAGCCTCTTACACGTGCCGATATGGATACACTCACCGAGGGTATCACTCTCGAGGATGGCGATATCTTCGCTGATGAGGTGGCTTACGCAAGTGAGGATAAGAAGACCGTAGGCGTGGAGATTCACTCTGGCCGCAACCGTATCGTACGTCGTATGTTCGAGCATCTCGGCTACACCGTTCAGAAGCTCGATCGCGTCTACTACGCAGGTCTTACAAAGAAGAACCTCAAGCGTGGTGCTTGGCGTTTCCTCACCAAGGACGAGGTTATGCGTCTCAAGACTGGTCAGTACGAGTAGTCCTTGCCGCGTCTGAACGCTATATAAATAAGATTACCCACTTGGGCTGAAGGTCATCCTCTCCCAGTGGGTATTTTTTAGTGCCTTTAGCACTCTTTCTTTACTGCATATATCGTCGCACTCCTTCGCGTATCTACGTACGAATGTGGCAATACCATAAAGATGACACGACTCCATAAAAAATGAGACCAACCCCTTAAGGTCGGTCCCATCATCATTTTGGTTGGTTGATTACTTAATCTCCCAAGTCTGGCCTGAACGGAGAAGGTCGTCAACGCACTTAATCTTTGCAGTTGCCTTAACCTGCTCAACCTGCTCAGCAACCTTGATATCGTAAACGTTCTCGTCATCAACATCGCGGATAACACCCACAGCAACAGGGTACTCTGGGTACTTCATACCAGCCAACATAGTGTGGAGAGTAGTATCAACACACTTTGCGTCGTGAGTCAAAACGTCGTCCAAAGTATAGCCGTCCTCGCCGATTGTAACAACCTTCAAGCGCATATTCTCGAATACCAAACCCTTGTTCTTCTCCTTACCGAAGAGCATCTTCTCGCCGTGTACCAAGTGTACGGTATTCTCCTCACGAGTAGCCTTATCGCCAGCAAACAATGCGTGAGTCTTATCGTTGAAAATCATACAGTTAACCAACGCCTCGGTAACTGCCATACCCTTATGCTTTGCAGCTGCCAACAAGCACTCCTTTGTAAGCATAACCTCCTGGTCGATAGTACGAGCGAAGAACGTACCCTTTGCGCCGAGTACCAACTCACCTGGAGTAAATGGCTTCTCTACGGTACCAAATGGCGAGGTCTTAGTAACCTTACCGAGCTTGGTAGTAGGAGAGTACTGACCCTTTGTCAAACCGTAAATCTCGTTGTTGAACAAGATAACGTTAAGGTCGATGTTACGACGGATAGCGTGGATAAAGTGGTTACCACCGATAGCCAATGAGTCACCATCACCAGTACATACCCATACAGAAAGCTCTGGGTTTGCAGTCTTGATACCTGTTGCGATAGCGTTAGCGCGGCCGTGGATAGTGTGGAAGCCAAAGGTCTTCATATAGTAGATGAAGCGCGATGAGCAACCGATACCCGATACGAAGGTAAACATATTGTGTGGCTTGCCGAGAGCATCTGCTACCTCTGGCATAGTGCGCTGAACGGCGTTGAGAATAGCGTGGTCGCCACAACCTGGACACCACTTTACCTGTTGATCGCTCTTGAAATCAGCGGGTGTATATTTGAAATCTGCCATAGTCTTTTCAGTTTCTTATTAATAATATGTGGTGTTCTAATTATAGCATTGACTCAATCTTCTCTTTGAGCTCAATAACTGTAAATGGCTGGCCCTCAGTCTTGCCGTATGACTCGATGCATACGTCTGTGAACTGCTGACGCAAGTAGCCTGCAAACTGACCCTCGTTCAACTCGCATACTACGATACGCTTGTAACGCTTGAGGATATCACCTACACCCTTCTGCAAAGGATAGATGTAGTTGAAGTGGAGGTGAGCAACGCTCTTACCCTCAGCCTGCAACTGGCGAACTGCGCTGTTAAGGTGACCACGTGTACCACCCCAACCTACTACGAGTACATCAGCCTCATCAGCACCAAATACCTTCAACTCTGGCAACTCCTCGGCAACAAGCTCAACCTTGCGGCGACGTGTTGTAACCATCTCCTGGTGGTTCTTAGGATCGTGAGAGATGCTACCCTTAAGACGGTCCTTCTCCAAACCACCGATACGGTGCTCAAGACCCTCCTTACCTGGGAATGCCCAACCACGAGCTAACTTCTCGTTACGAGCATAAGGCATAAACTCCTCGCCCTGACGTGGCTCTACGATAGGTGGAACGATAGCAGGGTACTCCGACATTGATGGAATCTTCCAAGGCTCCGAGCCGTTAGCAATGAAACCATCGGTGAGCAACATTACAGGAGTCATATGCTCCATAGCAATCTTACCTGCCATAAATGCGTAGTGGAAACAGTCACTTGGTGAAGAAGCTGCGAGAACAACCATAGGACACTCACCATTACGGCCATAGAGTGCCTGGTTAAGGTCGCTCTGCTCGGTCTTTGTAGGAAGACCTGTTGATGGACCACCACGCTGTACGTCAACAACTACCAATGGAAGCTCTGCCATAACTGCAAGACCCATAGCCTCGCTCTTAAGCGAAATACCAGGACCAGAAGTTGTTGTAACGGCGAAGTTACCAGCATAAGCAGCACCGATAGATGTACAGATACCTGCAATCTCATCCTCTGCCTGAACGGTCTTAACACCAAGGTCACGACGCTTTGCAAGCTCCTCCAAGATTACGGTTGCTGGAGTGATAGGGTATGAACCGCAGAAGAGTGGAAGACCAGACTTCTCTGATGCTGCGCAGAAACCCCACGCAGTAGCGGTGTTACCGTTGATTGAGCGGTAAACGCCCTTCTCCAACTCTGCTGGAGCTACTGTATAGTTATTTGCGAACTGATGTGTGTTAGCAGCGTAGTTGTAACCAGCCTCGATAACTCGCTTGTTAGCCTCAGCTACGAGAGGGTTCTTCTTCGCGAACTTCGAATCGAGGAAGCTCTTTGCGAACTCATCAGAACGGTTGTACATCCAGAATACGATACCCAAGGCAAACATATTCTTACACTTAACCATAGCCTTGTTATCCATACCAGTATCCTTCAAAGCCTCCTTGGTCATTGTAGTGATGTCTGGGATAACAACGTTGAAGCCCTCAAGACCAAGCTCTGCGATAGGGTCCATAGTCTTGAAGCCTGCCTTTGTGATATTCTCCTCGGTCATAGTATCACCGTCGATGATAACTGTAGCCGAAGGCTTCAACCACTTGCGGTTAGCGATAAGAGCTGCTGGGTTCATTGCAACCAATACGTCGCAATAGTCACCAGGGTTGTCGATACGTGTAGAACCGAAGTGTACCTGGAAACCTGATACACCTGCTACTGTACCCTGAGGTGCGCGAATCTCGGCAGGGTAATCTGGGAATGTTGAGATACCATTACCGAACAGTGCCGATGTATCCGAGAAGAGTGTGCCGGTGAGCTGCATACCATCACCTGAGTCACCCGAAAAACGGATAACCACATCCTGCAACTGCTGTACGTTTACATTGTCCATTGTAGTGTAGTTTGTAGTTTATATTATTAGTTTATTGCTATCTTCATATGACCACTATGACCATCTAAACATTAGATGCTCATAATTTCTTACAAATATAATAAAAATTATTATAGCCTGTATCAAAAAACTCGAATAAATTACATTCCAGGGCGAATTATTCTATTAATCACCCATTTTCTTGCTCTTCATTCCGCCAAATCTCTACTTTTCGTGCTTCTCGATTAGAAATTGTAGTCGAAACCCAAGGAGAAGATTACAGCACTTTTATGCTTTTTCGGAATACGCCCCATCC
Organism: Alistipes sp.; assembly: GCA_015656305.1. Classification (GTDB taxonomy): domain Bacteria; phylum Bacteroidota; class Bacteroidia; order Bacteroidales; family Rikenellaceae; genus Alistipes. Next base: position 1,073 of record JADBON010000081.1, on the reverse strand, counting down.
ACTTGAGTTGTCCGTTAGCACTCCAGCGGCGGCTAAACTCATACTTGGCTCCCATACCCAAGTTAAGGCCACCAGCCCAGCCATCTACCGTGCCGCTATGTGAGGTGATATCGTGGATGCTGATACCCGCAATAGGGTATATGAACCACTCCGCAGTAATCTCGAGTGGAATCTGGAAATCGCAGTATATGTCGATGCTACTTTGCTCCTTGCAGATGAAGTTCAAGCCTGGCTCTATGTTCAGCCAATCGGCAATGCCGTAAGTTCCGTAAACTCCTAAGGCATAGGCCTTTGTGCGGAAATAATATCCCGTACGGAAACCGAACTTAAAGTCGCCAGCCTCCTGTGCCGAGAGAGAGTTTATGTTGGGGAGTATGCAGAATAGAGCGATGATGCTCACAAGTAGCTTTTTCATAAGCGCATAATGTTGACGTTAACACCAACAAATTTATGAAAAAAATATCAAAACAACAAATTTATACTCATCTTGTTGCGTGTCATAACTACAAAAAAAAAGAAGAGGCCACCCCTTGGGGCAGCCTCCCGAATTTGAGTTGTAGCGGATTAGCGTACCTGACGGATAATCTCACCACCGTGCTTGATAGCCTCCTCGTTCTGTGGAAGCATCTTCCAAGCGCGCTCTGGCAAGGTCTTCTTAAGACCCTCCATTACGTTCTCCATCTTCACTACTGGGCGAACCTTAAGGTAAGCACCCAAAATCATAGTGTTGAACAACTTAGCCTGGCCCAAACGTGCGCACTCAGCAGTTGCATCAATCTGATAGATGCTGATGTCAGTACGTGTAGGGTGGCTTGTGATACCGTTAGTGTCGTAGATAAGTACGCCACCTGGCTTCACCTGAGACTCGAACTTGTCCATAGACTGCTGGTTAAGAACCACTACGCAGTCGAACTCGTGAGCGATAGGTGAAGAGATTGCGCTATCTGAAAGAATAACGGTTACGTTAGCTGTACCACCACGCATCTCAGGACCGTATGAAGGCATCCAAGTTACCTCCATATCCTGCATAATACCAGAGTAAGCCAAAATCTTACCCATAGTGAGGACACCCT
>JADBON010000082.1:0-5698 GCA_015656305.1 Alistipes sp. | reverse complement strand
TCAAGACGGTCTACCATCACTGCCGAGATGCCTCTGCGTCCCAAGATTCCACCTACGGTTTCGTCCATACGTACGGTGTCATTCTCGATGGTATATCCCTCTATGTCAATGCCATAGAGGAGTGTAGGCTCTATAACTTCAATCTCCGTATTTCCATTATTGCCCTCGTTCTCGGCGGTGCCACCGCCACACGCCACGCTCATCGAAAGAAGCGCCGCTGTGGTAAATATTTTCGCAAAATTCATAGTGCAACAAAGGTACAATTTTTTTTTTGAATTTTATTGGATTTAGGCTATATATATTGAAAAAAAATATCTGCTTTTTTAATGGTAAAATTTATAGATTTATGCGAAAAAGAGCAGATAATTTGGCAAAAACAAAAATAAGTGCTATCTTTGACAAAATTGTGGGGCTATGCCAAGAGTGTCGGGCGGAATTATTTTTGGCTCATTGCCAGAAATGTCGCTCGGCAGTGTCACGTAAAGTGGCGGAATATGGCTCTATGGTGATTACAAAACATACAAAATTGAAGTAATGACACTTTTGAGAACCATAATATCGTGGATATACACTCTTGTAGTGGTGATACGTCATCGCCTCTACGACTGGGGTGTGCTTAAGAGTGTCAAGTTCGATATCCCGATTATCTGTGTGGGTAACATCACCGTAGGTGGTACGGGTAAGACGCCAACGGTGGAGTATCTGCTCTCGGTGCTTGGCGAAAGGTACAACATTGCGGTGCTTTCGCGAGGCTATGGCCGTCAGACAAAGGGCTATCGTGAGGTGATGACTACCGATTCGTATACCGATGTTGGCGATGAGCCACTTCTTCTAAAGTTGAAATTCCCCGAGCGTCCGATTATCGTGTGCGAGGATAGGGTAGCGGGCATAGAGCGCATCCGTCAGGAGCATCCCGAGGTGACGCTTATAGTGATGGATGATGGCTTCCAGCATCGCAGGGTTAAGGCGAAGGTGAACCTTATACTTATCGACTCGACACGCCCTGTTGAGGGTGATAGTATGTTGCCACTTGGTCGTCTGCGCGACATCCCATCACGTCTTAAGAAGGCACATATATTCCTCGTTACGAAGTGTTCTACGACGATGTCGCCTATTGATAGACGTTTGTGGACCAATAAGTTACGCTCGGTGGCTTATCAAAAGATTTTCTTCACGCGATACCAGAGTCCGATGGTTGAACCTGTCTACTATTTCGAGGAGCGTGAGACGATAGATTATGGCCGTCAGGCAATTCTTATGACGGGTATCGGAAATCCACGTCCTTTTGTCCGCGAGGCGGAGACGCGCTTCAGCGTTGTGGAGAAACTTATATTCCCCGACCATCACAGCTTCACGGCCGAGGATATGAGACGTGTGTATGAGCTTATGAATAAGTATCCACGTGCCATTGTGCTTATGACCGAGAAGGATGCTGTGAGGTTGCGCAATGCACGACTTCCAAAGATGCTTATGCGTGCGATGTACTATCAGCCTATCTTGATGCGATTTATCGAGGGCCCTGACCAGGATTTCGTAAGTAGCCTTATCTCCGAAATCGAGTATGGCAAGAAACGTGACAACGCAAAGACCGAGGGAGAGGAGTCTGCAACACAAGACGGCGAGGCAATTTAGTGGATTGAGGCGAGGAGATTTAGAAACGAGAAAGAGAAAAATATAATTAGATATGATTAATAAGGTAATATTGTTGGGAAATGTGGGACAGGATCCCGAGGTGCGTACGTTGGAGACTGGTGTGAAGGTGGCGCGTGTGCGTTTGGCAACGTCGGAGCGAATCTTCAATCGTCAGACTAACGAGACTACGGAGCATACCGAGTGGCATACTATCACCTTGTGGCGCGGTTTGGCAGAGGTGGTCGATAAGTTTGTGCGTAAGGGCTCGCAGATTTATGTCGAGGGTAGCATCCGCAACCGTGAGTGGGAGAAGGATGGTGTGAAGCATTATGCCGTAGAGATTGTCGCAGATGATATGAAACTCCTCGGAAAGCGTGCGGATAGCGCGCAGCAGGGAGGCTATCAGGCTCCGCAGCAGGGCGGTTATCAAGCACCGCAGCAAGGTGGTTACCAGCAGCAGTATCAGGCTCCGCAGCAGCCACAGGCCCCTGTGATGCCGAAGGATGATCCAGATGATTTGCCATTCTAAATAGAGCGGAAAGGCTCGGTAGAGTGCTAAATAATATAGGTATAAAGTTCCCCCACTTTGAATTTTGCAAGGTGGGGGTATTTTGTGAATATATCATAAATATGCTAAAAAAATGGTGAGTGTATTGGGTAAATTTGCAATGTGACAGAAATATTATTACATTTGTACGCTTAACCCTAATGATTAACATACAGAGGGTTGTGTATCGTTTTGATAGGCCGACAACAAAAACAACTATTAACAAATAAACACTATGAAAAGATTTTTTATGAACATTAAGAGCGCAGTACTCGCAGTGGCTACTGTGGCTTTTATGGCCTCTTCAGTGGTGTCGTGTCAGTATGATGATACAGACATCTGGGAGGAGATTGGCCAGATTAAGCAGGAGTTGGCTGATTTGCGTCAGCAGCTCGAGAATGAGCTTAATGCCATTAAGGACTTGGTAAATGGCCAGGTGACTATTAAGGAGATTAATCAGCAGAGCGACGGTAGCAAGGTTATCGTGCTCTCGGATGGTACAAAGGTTACGGTTTACCCTAAGGGAGCTGGTGTGCCAGGAAACATCGTGACTGTTGTCTCTGACGGCGGCGTGATGTACTGGGCTATGTACGATGGTCTTGGCAATGCTAATCCTATCTTGGTAAATGGCCAGAAGGTGCCTGTTGCGGAGATTGCTCCAAAGACACAGATTGTTGATGGCGCTATCGAGGTGTCGTTCGACGGTGGTGAGACTTGGATTAAGACTGGTTACACAGAGTCTGTTGCCGATAGCATCATCGTAGATGTTGAGGTGGTTTACTCTGATTGGCAGACTGATGGCGATGGCAACCCTGTGGCTCTCTACTGCAAGGTAACATTGGCTGATGGCTCTGTTGTGAAGGTTGGTATGCAGAATGGTAAGCTCGTATTGCCATACGATATGATGTTCGTGCCTTATGGCTCGGAGATGGTCTTCGCACTCGAGGTTTCGGATGTTGCTGACTTTATGACCACTACACCACGTGGCTGGGAGTGTGAGGTTGAGCATAACGCAAAGAACCGCTCTATGGCTCTTAACTTCTTTGCCCCTACATACGAGGATGTTGAGGCTGGCAAGGCAGTACGTGAGGGTGTTGCAAAGTTGATGGTTGTATTCAACAACGGCTCATCGGCTATCGCATCTATCAAGCTCTCTACAAACCCTGCACAGGTTTACTTCACACAGGAGGGTGTATATGTTGAGGCTGGTTACGGTACTAACTACTTGCTTTGCGGTATCATCGGCTCTAACAACTTTAACCTCGATACTTACGTTACTAACTGTAACAAGATTCTTGCAGATGGTAGCACAATGTCAAGTATCTATCAGCTTGCATTTATGGAGGAGCAGTCTGCATATATTCCATATAGCGAGCTTCGTTCAGCAGCGCTCAAGGCTGGTGATGAGTACACATTCTGGTACGTAGCACCACGCACCGACGAGGAGGGAGGCCTCTATGTTGATGCACAGGAGTTCGTAATCGAGAAGTATGTTCACAGCTCTACTGCATTCGAGGTGACCAACACTTCGTTCTTCGATGTTGATGTAACATTCAAGGTTGTTGGCTCGGAGGGTTATATGCTTGGCTATATGGAGGCTGAGGAGTTCAACGCCGCAGAGATTGCTGCTTACTACACTGAGAACTACGACTATCTCAACGCTACACGCAGCGACGTGAACTACACAGGCTCATTCCTTGAGCTTATGGAGTCTTCGGAGAAGCTTAAGAATGGTACAGAGTATGTTCTTTACTACATCGCAAAGAACAAGTCGCACGTGATTCTCGAGGATAACGTTATCTACTGGTCGTTCACTACTGCCGACTTCGCAGAGGGTGGTCAGCTTGAGGTGGAGATTGTAGGAGAGCCAGTTGTAGAGTATAAGGATATCTATCTCGACCTCAACTCTAATGGCGACCACATTATGATTATCTACAACGCAATGCCTTCGTATATGGCAACTGCATATCCTGATGACTCATATGTCGTAAATATGCTTCTTAACGAGGGTGTTCGCACAATCACCGATGGTGTTGTTTCGGCACACTACAAGGGTACAGAGCCAGGTGAGGCTGTAACGCTCTTTGCCGTAGCTATCGACCAGAATGGTAAGATTGGTACTCCACTAAAGCGCGAGTTCAAGACTAAGGATTTCGTTTACAACGACCTTGCTGTGACACTTACACTTGTAGACTATAAGATTGACAATACGCTTATCAACGTAGCTTGCGAGGGTTCATCACACTTCAAGTATATCTACTGCTCGCTCAACGATAGCAAGTGGAAAGAGGTGTATGGTGGTACTGCAAAGAAGGCTGGTGAGTATATGATTATGTATCCTAACGCTTCGGATGTTTACGACACTGACGTAGACACTCTTACCGAGGATGGTAACATCTTCCTTAAGGGCCTTAACACTGATACGGAGTATGTTTTGGTTTGCGTAGCTGTGGATGAGAATGGCGTGGTTTCAAAGCCTGCAACTTGCTACTTCGAGCCTATCGCAAACATCGGTAATATGGTTAAGCGCACTGATGCTAACTGGGAAGATGGTAAGCCAGTAATCACTCTTGGTGATACAGGCGAGGTTGAGTTCTTCAACTTCTCTTGGTACACAACACCACAGGAGGGCTATGTAGCATACTCTATGGCTGACCACCCAGGTAACCTTCAGAATGACTACTTCGCTACGAATGTAGATACTCCAGAGAAGCTTATCGCATATATCGTTGCTGGTTGCGACAATGGTCAGCGTGAGTGCGGTCACAAGTGTGTATACTCGGAGGATGGTTACTCATACGTATGGCAGGAGATGGAGGACCTCAATGGTGACGGTCGTATCGAGTTCGACGAGTGGGTAGAGAAGCGCATCGACAACCTTCCAGGTGTTTACAACTCATACTTCTATGGTACAAAGGGTGAGCACCGCATCTATGTTACTTGGGTAGGCGAGGATGGCAACTTCCACGAGCCATTTGTTTACAACCCAACAACAGATCAGGAGGAGGAGCTTAACGCTGATAACTTCCCTGCATACTTCGAGTAATCCTACTCGATAGAGGCATAAGGGTGTCCAACCACACGGTTGGACACCCTTTGTTGTTTATGTGTGTTTTGTATGTAGTCTTCGCTCCTCGACCTATTTTAGTCGTCGCCCTTTGATTTTCTTGTTAGTTGTCAGTTGGCTATTTAAAAACAAAACGAGAGGTTCAACCATAAGGCTAAACCTCTCGCTTCGAGCTGTTGATCAGGCTTGACTTCGCTATGCTCGTCTTGCCTGTCCGCTGTCGCGGGGGCGCTATCAATATATCGTCAAGCCCTGCGATGCAGTTCGTTTGTTTATTTATGGGAGTATTTAAAAGGGTTGATTGACTATTTAGTGGGACTGCGTTTGAATGTCAGATGAATAAAATGACAATAATTTGCTCTTGATTTCATCTCTTACTCGGCGAAACTCGTTTATGTCGGTTGAGTGTGCAGGGTCATCAAAGCCAATGTGTAGTCGTTTGCCGACCTTGC
>JADBON010000195.1:0-3369 GCA_015656305.1 Alistipes sp. | reverse complement strand
TCACTCGGTTTCATGGGTACCGTTGTTGGTATGATCCAGGCGTTCGATGATATCCAGGCTCAGGCTACTATCTCTCCAGCCGTTGTAGCAGGTGGTATCAAGGTTGCGCTTTTGACTACATTGATGGGTCTTATCGCTGCAGTTATTCTTCAGATCTTCTTCAACTACATCCTCTCTAAGATCGAGGGTCAGGTTGTAAATATGGAGGATACTTCAATCACTTTGATTGATATGCTTACTGCATACAACAAGCGCTAATCTTGACCTAACTATTTAAGGATAATACAATTATGAGAAATTTACATAGATATGTATTCCTAGTATTTACCTTGGTATCTGTTGCTTTGGTTGCTTGGGCTATCGCTGCAGGTTGGAATGCTCCAGACTCTGCAAAGATTGCTAATAGCACACAGCTCGTGCAGCAGTACGACGCAGAGGGTAATGCAGTGAATACAGAGGATGACCAGCCGGTGCCTGTTCAGGCAACATCGGAGGGTATTCGTGCTCTCGGTATCATCTTCGCTAACCAGCTTGGCGAGGGTATCCTTACAAAGGATGCTATCGAGGCAGAGCAGGAGAAGCTCAATATGACTATCAACGAGCTTGTTCCAGCTTACGAGCAGAAGGTTTCTGACGCACGTGAGGGTGCTTTGGAGGCTCAGGCTGTAGTAGACGAGCTTAAGGCAAAGAAGTCACTCAACTCTGTTGAGAAGCGTAAGCTTGCAGCTGCAGAGGGTGTTCAGGCTAACTTCAAGGCTTTGAACGACACTTTGAACCAGCACCGCGAGAACATCTCTATTATGGAGGAGAACATCGCAGCTTCTATCAAGGCTAACGAGGAGGCTCAGCTCAATGGCGACAATATGGTTGCTTTGGCTAAGGCTATCAACGTAAACCTTATGTGGTTCTACTTCTTGATGGTATTTGCTGTGACATTCATCGTTATCAGCGCACTCTTCAACCTCTTCCTCAATGCAGGTGGTCTTAAGAAGACTCTCCTTTCGTTGGTTGTTGTAGCAGTTGTTGTAGGCGTTGCATACTTCTTGGCACGTGGCAATGGCTGGGCTGATGGCCACACATTGAAGGATGCTGCAGGTTACGATCTTGGTATCGGTACAGATCCTGCTACCCGCACAGTATTCGGTACATTCGAGTATATGATGGCGGATACAAGTATTTTGGTAACTTATATCACATTTGCCGGTGCTGCTTTGGCAGCTATTTTGTCGGCTGTACGTGGAATTTTTAAATCGTAGTTTATGGCTAGAGCGAAGAAAAAGGCTGGAGATATTAACTCTAGCTCAATGGCAGATATCGCTTTCTTGCTGTTGATATTCTTCTTGGTGACAACTACGATGGATGTCGACACAGGTATGAAGCGTACGCTTCCACCTTGGATCGACCCTACGGAGCAGCAGAACGATGTTGATGTTAACGAGCGTAACGTACTAAAGGTAAACGTATCGCGTAGTGGTGCTATTATGGTTGGCACCGATGAGTATCGCCCTAATGACTTGCGTCGTAGCGGTGAGCACTCACGCCTCTCTCGCGAGGTTTATTACTTCCTTGTAGATCCTAACCGTTCAGACAAGGAGGAGAAGACTATCGACGGAGGTACTTACAGCATCAGCAAGGGTCTTGTTTCCCTTAAGGCCGATGACGAGACAGAGTATAAGGTATATCTCAAGGTTCAGGATGAGCTTACTCACGCCTTCAACCTCTATCGTGATGATATCGCGCGCGAGGTATATGGTATGGCTTATGACGAGCTTACTGAGCTTGAGGCACAGAATATCCGTAAGGCTGTTCGTATGCAGATTTCAGAGGCAGAACCTAACGATCAAACAAAGAAGTAATTATGGCAGTAATGGCAAAAAAGGGCAAGCGTGAAGTGCCCGCAATGTCGACATCATCACTTCCCGACATCGTATTTATGCTTCTCTTCTTCTTTATGGCAGCAACAACGATGCGTGAGGTAGATCCATTGGTTTCTGTGCAGATGCCAGAGGCTAATGAGATTACTGAGCTCGACAAGAAGAATCTTGTAAATATCTGGATGGGTAAGCCACTTGGCGCTGCCAAGGGTGAGGATGCGTTGAAGATTCAGCTCAACGACCAGACCCGTGAGGTAGAGGATATTCGTGACTTCATCTCAGCAACAACAGTAACAAAGGGCGTAGGTCCTAACGATATTGTTGTTAACTTGCGAGTAGATGAGGGTGCAACAGTAGGTAAGCTTACTGCAGTGAAGCAGGAGCTTCGTAAGGCTGAGGCGCTTAACATCTCTTACGCAGCACGCGCAATGGAGAAGTAATCCTCAATCAATTTTTAAGAGTAGAGGCTACGTTTAACGTGGCCTCTACTTTTTTTATGGGAAATAACTTGGTCAACTCGTTGATTATTCAGCCTTTTTTCGTAACTTTGTAGCATATTTGCACTATGAAGTAACATAAATTAAAACAGCATATTATGAATATTGAACTCAGTGAACAGGAGGTTCTCCGTCGACAGTCGCTTAAGGCATTGCGTGATTTGGGTATAAATCCTTATCCAGCAGCGCGTTACGAGGTGAATGCATCGGCAAAGGAGATTGCCGAGCAGTTCGATCCAGAGAAGGGTAACTTCCAGGAGGTGTCTATCGCAGGCCGTATTATGAGCCGTCGTATTATGGGCTCTGCATCATTCTTCGAGCTTCAGGATGCTACGGGCCGTATCCAGGTATATATCCGTCGTGACGATATCTGCCCAGAGGGTGATCCTACACTCTACAACACAGTATTTAAGAAGTTGTTGGATATCGGTGATTTCATCGGCGTGGAGGGCTTCGCATTCCACACAAATACTGGCGAGTTGTCGGTACATTGTAAGAAGTTTACCGTGCTTTCGAAGTCGGTACGTCCATTGCCTGTTGTTAAGCAGAAGGATGGTCAGACCTTCGATGCTTTGACCGATCCTGAGGTTCGTTACCGTCAGCGTTACTTGGACTTGGTGGTTAACCCACACGTTAAGGATACCTTCGTGAAGCGTGCGAAGATTATGCAGACTATGCGTGACTTCTTCAACGAGCGTGGCTACTTGGAGGTTGAGACTCCTATTTTGCAGCCTATTCCTGGTGGTGCTGCGGCACGTCCATTCATTACTCACCACAACGCTCTCGATATCGACTTCTATATGCGAATCGCTACGGAGTTGTACCTAAAGCGTCTTATCGTAGGTGGTTTCGATGGCGTTTACGAGTTTGGTAAGAACTTCCGTAACGAGGGTATGGACCGCACTCACAACCCAGAGTTTACTTGTATGGAGATTTACGTTGCCTACAAGGACTACATCTGGATGCAGGAGTTTACCGAGCAGATGTTGGAGCGTGTG
>JADBON010000127.1:0-4565 GCA_015656305.1 Alistipes sp. | reverse complement strand
TTCTCGATTTTCGCAAAGAGCGAGTCTGCACCCTCTGTGAAGTTCTCAATCTTTGCCTGAATCTCCGCCTCGTTATCATTAAAATAGTTGACAAGAGTATCCGACGTAGCACCCCAATAGACAAAACCCGCTATTAGGAGCCACCATATGAGTCTCTTCATATATTATATAGATTTACTTTGTCTGCTCCTCCTCGCGGCGCTTATCGTTCTTACGCATCAACTTACGGATTGCCGAAGCAAGATTCTGCGGGTCGATGTTACGCTTAATCGCCGAGGCGTGGGCCAACGATATCTGACCTGTCTCCTCCGAAACTGCGATGATGATAGCATCCGAAACCTCACTCATACCGAGTGCTGCGCGGTGACGCATACCATACGACTTTGGAACCTCCTGTTGTGTAGATGGGAGTACACACTTTGCCGCTACAACACGGCTGCCGTGGATAACCATAGCACCATCGTGAAGCGGAGCATTCTTGAAGAATACATTCTCGATAAGCGGTGTCGAAACCTTAGCATCAATAGCGATACCACTCTCCTCGATAACGCTCAAGTCGCTCGACTGCTTTAGGATAATCAGCGCACCAACCTTCTCGGCACCCATCTCCTGACACGCCAAAACGATAGGATCGAGGTCGAAGTCCGATTCCTGACGGCGGTGACGTAAATTGAAGATACGCGAGAGCCACTCGAAACGCTCACGCTGGCGGCCGATAACCTGAAGGAAGTGACGTATCTCAGGCTGGAAGATGATAAGGATAGCGATGACACCGACCGAGATAATCTGTCCCAAGATTGTAGAGAACAAGACCAAGTTGAAGGTCTTGACAAGGAGCCACACGAGGTAGATTATGAAGATACCCATAATGATATATGGCGCCGAAGTGCCACGCATCGCACGATAGACTCCATAGAGCAGCGATGCCACCAACACGATATCGATTACGTCAACAAACGTAAATGGTATAAATCCCATCATCTTTTGATGCTTTTATTTAAATCACGAATTAATGGAACAAAAGTAATAAAAAAATGCCGATAAGCAAACGCAAATCGGCAAAATTATAACGTTGTTATAACGCTTACTCCAAAGTACCCGCAGTGTAAAGCTCGTCAACGTGCTTAAGTACGAGGTCAGAGATGTTGAGCGTAGGGTCAGCATCAACAACCGATACTGCGTTGATAATCATCTTATAACGACGGTCAGCGTTGATAGTATTGATAGCCTGACGTGCAAGCTCCTGGAAGCGGTTCATAAGTACCACCTGCTCCTCGGCAAGCGCCTGCTCCTCGGTCTGAAGTTTAGCACCCTCACTCTGAACAGTTGTCTGAAGCGCAGTCATACGATTCTGAATAGACTCGCCCTTCTTCTGCAACTCTGTCTGACGCTCCTGTGCCTTTAGAGAGGTGATAAGGCCCTTCTCATAATCCTGCTGAAGCTTAAGCGCATCGTTCTGAAGCTTATTGTACTCATTAGCAAGGCTCTGCTCCTTCTTTGCCCAACCCTCCTGTGCAGCAGCTGCACGTGTCTGGAAATCCTGCATCTTTGTCTCCAAAGCCTTACCCTCCGCAGCATAAAGCTTGCTTACGGACATAATATAGTCAAGGTCGATGAAAACCACATCACCGCTCTCAACACACTCCACGGTGCGCACCTCGGTGCTATCGCTCACTGTTGCCGACTCCTCAACACTCTTTGTTGCAGTTGCGCAAGAGCTTACCAATGCCGACAACGCCAAGATAAACAAAAGACTCTTTTTCATAATTTTTATACTTCGTTTTAGTTAATTTTCAGGTTTCGAAACACAAAGGTAAGAAAATTTATTTACTTTTGTAGAAAATTTAGAATATTTTTCTCTTAACGACAAATATTATGTACGAATATATCACAGGTCAGGTCGCCGAGGCTACACCAACCTACGCCGTTATCGAGGCTGCGGGTGTTGGCTACTTCATCCATATCTCGCTCAAGACCTACTCCGATATCGAGGCTTCGCAGCAGGCACGTCTCTACACCCACTTCATCGTGCGTGAGGACCAGCAGACACTCTTCGGCTTCTCAACGAAGTTGGAGCGTGAACTCTTCCGCCAGCTTATCAGCGTTTCGGGCGTTGGTGGCAACACCGCGCGTATGATACTTTCGACCTACTCCTCACACGAACTTCAGAACATCATCGCCACGGAGAATGCCGTACTTCTCAAGAACGTTAAAGGCTTGGGACTCAAGACCGCACAGAAGATTATTGTGGAGCTTTCGGGCAAGATGCTTGAGTTGGGAGCATCGGATATGATGACTCCAAACATCAAGGGCGTAGCCTCTGCTAACAACGAGGTCTACAACGAGGCTTTGGCAGCATTGACGATGCTCGGTTTCCAGAAGACTGCATCCGAGAAGGCCCTCAAGGCAATCTTCCAGGAGTCGCCAAGCATCGCCGTAGAGGAGGCTATCCGCTCAGCTTTGAAGCGTCTATAAAGCGAGTTTTCAACAAAATTTCCTTTATTACAAAATATTTACTATCTTTGTGCGATATATATATGTGTATGAAAGGAGTTCGCAACATACTTCGCCCTATGGTTATGCTGGCATCGCTGCTCAGCACAGCTCTCTGTTTTGTGGCTTGCAAAAACGAGACCGACACAACGCTTAACCAGCAACAGAAGAGTATTGAGAATTATCTACGAAGTTCACACAATCCTCGTCTTGTGGAGGAGAGTGAGGTGGGTGACTCTATGTCAGAGAACCCTCCATTCTACACTCGCTGGGATATGGATATCTATCGCTATATCGCAACGTACTACGACGGTGGTCGCGATGAGCAGCCTGTAATTGAGGATGGTACGACTTTCGATATGATATACTCGGCATATATATTTGATGGCAAGACTCCTACTATCACAGAGCTGTTTGCTACTAATGATGCCGAGAACCTCAAGAAGCTCCAGGATGCAGGGCTAAACACCTCCTACGAGTGGACCTCGGAGCCAATGCAAATCACGCTGGGCAATGGCGAACTTTTGGGTAGCTTGGAGACAGCACTCGAGGGTTGCCGCGAGGGCGATGAGGTGGAGATATACCTCACCTACCCTGAGGCCTATGGCAATAAATACATCGGCAAGGTGCCAAGCAAATCGGCACAGATGTGGGTAATAAAGATTGAGAACGTCACAAAGTAAATATTTGAATATGAGATACATATACAACATAACCACACTACTTATCACGCTTCTATGCGCTGTTTCGTGCATCGAGGAGCCAAAAATGACAATCGAGGAGATTGAGCGTCGTTCACTCCACGAATGGATTACCGAATACCACCCCGACCTTCTAAATAACTATCAGGAGGAGGGTGAGTATTACGTAGATATTTTGGATGAGGGCGTGATGGACTCTGTGACCGTTACAGGCAAGGACGTTTGGGTATGGTACGACTTCACGAGCCGCAGTCTTCAGGGCAACCTTCTCGAGACTCGCAACGTAGATATCGCAACGCAGATTAACACCTACAACAAGCACACGCACTACGTCCCTGCATTCCGTTTCAGTGGCAAGGATAGCCACACGCTGATGGAGGGAACATACCTCGCAACGTTCAACAAGCTAAAGATTGGCGACACGGAGTTTGAGGTGCGATATGGCACAAAGTTACGTCTTTACCTTCCATCGTCGGTTGTTGGCGATTCGAAGACCAATGATGGTGGTTACGAGGGTGAGTTTACTATTGACAGCAATAAGCCTATGATTGTTGATATGACAATCTATGGCCACGTTGGCAACCCTGTAGCCTATGAGGGTGAGCGCGTTACGGCATTTGCCAATGTAAATGGTGGTGTCTGCAACGAGCATCGCGCCGAGAAGAACGAGGAGGAGAAAGAGACTAAGCGAGTACGCCGCAGCACAACACGCACCGAGGGCGAAGAGGATAAAGAGGAGGAGGTTGACACTCGCCCATTGGAGTTCTTCGATGGTCGCTGGCACCTTCCAAATGATACTCTCGAGCATCTTTTGGTAAACTACAACTACACTCCAGAGAAATCCTTCGACTTTAAGAACTCGCTCGGTCTTGACACGTTGAAATATCCCGAGGAGAATATCTATACCAAAGGTAATGTATATGCCAACACCGACCTTGATAGCCGTATCAACGATGCTCTTATCAAGCGTTTCGGCAAGGGCATCTCGGGCGACGAGGAGATTCTCGATGCTGACTCTATCCATACAAATGCTACGGCAAAGGTGTGGTACATAGGCCGCTTCCTCGATGGCTTCATCTTCGATACGAATATCGACGAGGTAACAGAGATTCTCTACGGCGAGGTTAAGAATAAGGGCGAGGCGCTCTCATTCCTGACCAAAGACCCTGTCGAGGAGAATGAGTATATCTTGGCGTGGGAGTATGCCCTACCAACCCTTCGTCTTGGTCAGTGGGCTGCTATCGTTACAGTTTCGACCTACGGCTACGGCATCTCGGGTAAGATTGGCTCACATACCTCAACAACCACAACTGATGGCACATACGACTATGCGAACTACTATAACTATATGAACTATATGAACAACTACTA
>JADBON010000005.1:0-16272 GCA_015656305.1 Alistipes sp. | reverse complement strand
ATTGCTGAGATAATCTTCTCGGTGTTGGCCTTGATATCGCCAACAGTGAAATTGAGCTGTGCTAATGCTATCTTCATATCTAAATTACGTTTCCGCTATCCGAAAGGTGTATCTATACCTAAAGGTATAGTAACACGGCGGCAAAGATAGTAAAAAAAAGTTAATTCCGAAAGCACGAAGCACTACATTTATGGGGTTTGTTATTAAAATCACAGCTTCTATGCTGGAAGGGTAGAGGTTTGAATGGTGAAAAAGACCACTTTTTTGTCGAATATGCCACCTATAGCGAATAAAAAAACCAGACACCTCATCGAAGATGTCTGGTTAACTATCGTAAGTTTCGCTCGGAATTAGCGGAGTGGCTCTGCTGCTGCGATAAACTTCTGCTGCTCCTCCTCGCTCATCTCGCCCTTGTGAACGTAGACAAGCTCGCCAGCCTTGTTTACCAACATAATCACGAACATATTGTTGCAATCGCCAAGACGCCACGCACTGCTGATGTAGTGGTCGGGGTCGCAGAGGATGGTTGCGCCATTCTTTGCGGTACGAGCATCGGCAATCTTACGTACTACGTTGTTTGGATATACGGCATCCTTAAGGTTTACGATACCGAAGCCCTCGATATTTGGGCCTGCTACGCGGCCAGTCTCCTCGATGTAGGAGATAAAGTCGTGGTTCTGCTTTGGAACCTCAGGGTCTACGTAGAAGATAAGGAGATTCTTCTCGCCCCACCAAGGAAGGCGTGCCTTCTTGGCATCGAGGTCCTGCACCTCCACGTTACGCACCTTGCGTGGTAGCGACTGCGCCTCGGCACTTACGGCAAAAGCCATAGAGGCGATAACCAAAAGTAAAAGTGTCTTAAGTTTCATATCGGTTAAATTTTATTGCTCTCGATAAACTATTGACAAAGATATACAAAATAATCACAATATTGGTCCAAATATTATCCATAATGGATAAAAAAACAATATTATTAAACCAATCGAGAATTTTGTTCAACGAATAATTGTATGATATTCTCCGAAAAAGTGTATATTTGCGATATAAAACGAATGAATTATGAAGCAGAGAATACTTTTTGTTTGCCTCGGAAATATATGTCGCTCCCCAGCTGCGGAGGCTATGTTGAGGCTTCTTGTAGAGCGCGAGGGTATTGCCGATAGGGTAGTTATCGACTCGGCAGGAACCTATGGAGGACATAGTGGCGAGCGCTCTGATGCACGTATGCGACGCGCTGCTGCGGCACGAGGAATAGAGATGACGCACCTTGCTCGTCAGGTTCGTGAGGCCGATTTCGAGAAGTTCGATATGGTCATTGCGATGGATGATAATAACTACGAGGCGTTGTTCCGCTTGGCACCGAGTCGTGAGGCGCAGCAGAAGATATATCGCTTCCGTGAGTTCCTGCGTCACAACCCCGATTGGTCATACATCCCCGATCCATATTACGAGGGACACGAGGGCTTTGAGTTAGTGCTTGACCTTCTTGAAGACGGATGTGCGACTATAGTAGAGCAACTAAAAGACAATCAATAAGAAAAAGGGAATTTGGCGTTTTGCTAAATTCCCTTTCTTATGATTTTCGTATTAAGTTTTACTCCTTGACCGTAATCTTTACAATCTCTAACGAGTCGGTAGGCTCTACCTCCAAGTTGCTGTCATTAACAACTTTAAGTCTAAATTCGCTCTCTTCGGCAGCCTCCTCAACCTTTGCCACCTCAGGGGTTGTAGGCCATAGCGCTGGCTTCACAACGCCGAACATCAACCACGCAATAAGCAGTGTGACGATGATATTGAAGCACTGTGCGCCGAGGAAGGCAAAGAGCGAGTTGCGATTCTCACGCGATACGATATCCTTAAGTCGCGTATCCATACCGATGCAGACGAACGACAACGAGAAGAAGAATGTCGAGAAGTTCTTGGCCATAGCCGTCTCGATAATCTTACCCTTTGCATCGAGGGTTAACAGTCCGTTGTTCTGAAGGATGCTAAACACCGCCGAAGCAACGATGAAGCCCAAGATAAACTTTGGGAACTTCTCCCACACGATGCCAAACGACGGACGGCTCATACCCTTGCCATCTTCCGAGCGCGATGAGAGGTAGAGGGCGATGAAGAATGCCACAACGCCGATAAGTACGTTCTGCGTAGCCTTAACCACGATTGCGGTCTTCTGCGCCACCTCGCCAGCCATCTCCGACGAAGCACCAACGCCCGAGGTGGTGTCGATAGTGCCGCCAATCCACGCGCCTATAATCTCGCTCTGAATTGCAGCGTTGTCGGTCAAAAGTGGAACAATCATCTTTCCTAACCAAGGCATAAGGTAAATCATTGGTACTACGATGATTAGCACTAATGATATGATGTAGGATAGTTGCTTCTTATCCGTACCTGCCACGCCCGCAGCGGTGATACACGCCGAGACACCACATATCGAGCAGCCGCTTGCCAAAGTCATTGCTGTTGCGCGCTCCACCTTGAGTTTTCGCGCAAGCAGATAACCGAAGAACCATACGATGGTTACAACCATCACGGCCTGAATAAGTCCCGCAGCTCCCGACTTCATAACGTCGCTGAAGAGTACTGTAGCACCCAGGCAGACAACGCCAATCTTGATGAAGAACTCACCCTGAATTGCAGGCTTCAGCCACTCGGGAACGTGGAATAGGTTGCGGATGATAAGTCCAAAGATAACCGAGAAGAATACAGCCTCGAAGCCGTAGTACTTCACCATATCAATCTTTGCTATCCATTGCGCCAAAAGAGCAATCGCAAATACCACTACAAACGAGGGTATGATACCCTTTACGGATCTCCCCAATAGCCTATTGCCCACATAGAGGAGTACAAAGGCTATGGCGAAGAATATTGCGATATCGCCCCACGCGCCAAGCTCTGAGAGGTCTGCCGAAATCTTCACACCGCCACCTGGAAGGTGTGATGCGAGGGCTGAAAAGATAAGAAGGGGGATACTAAGAAACGTTACGATCCAATCTTCGGTTAGGAATTTTCTCATTTTAAGGTTTTTTACAGTATTAATTAGAATATTGCCGAAACCATCAGGTTCGCGCCGAGAGCACTCACAGGAGTGTCGTTCATCACGTACGAGAGGTTAAGCTGCAAGCGCAAGAAGTTGAATGGCTTATAGATACCACCAAGCGTAATGCGCTCCTGATTTAGAATATCGTAGTCATCCTTGATAAACTCATAACGAGCAACCAACGACCAAGGCTTCTCGAAGTGGTAGCCAGCCAAAGCGTAGAGCGACTGCGACTTAACAGCGCCAAACTCTGCCTCGGCATACTCGGCACGTGCCACCCAGTGGCGTGAGTTGTACCAAGCGCCTACCGACCAACGTGGGCTCTTCATATACTCTGCGCCAGCGAAGTTTGTCTCGGCATACATATACGAACCAGAGAGTGATAGGCCCTTGATAGGCTTAATCATAAGTCGTGCCACGACATCCTTCGATGAGTTGTTGTCCTTATTGTTGATGCCCGCGCCGTTGAAAACCGCCAAGTTGTAGTTGATGATGTTGTAGCCCTCCTTCTCGATGAAACCACCATAGAGCTGAAGGCCGATATCACGACCTGTCGATGCGATGCCATCGAAGGCTCCGTTATTGCGTGAGTAGTAGGTAGTTATGTATGAGTACTCGATAAACTCGAAGCTCGTAGGGCCACAAAGCTCATTCTCAATTGCGAATGGCACCTTGAACTGACCAAGCTGCATACTAAGCTCGTTGAGAGGCTTATAGCGGAAGTAGAGGTCGCAAATCTTTGGTGAGCCAGCCATATCTACCTGAAGACGATAGTCAATCTTCTCCTGTGCGGCGTTACCCGAAAGGCTCACGCGGGCGCGCTTTAGGTAGAATGTAGCCTCTGGGTTATTAGCCTCGTTCCACTCGAAACCGCCCTGGATATATCCCGATAGCTTGAGGTATTTATCCGCAAATGACTGAATCTTCTCGCCTGTAGTTGTCTGAGCCTGAGCGCTAAAGCCAATAACAATAGCAGCGATTGCCAAAACAAAATTTCTAATCTTCATAATTTCTTCTTTTAAGTTGGTGCAAAAATATTATTAATTTATTATCTTTTCGTTAGTATTTATGCCTAAAATTGCAGTGTCATCTGCGTTGATGGATATAGGTTAATAATCTTGAGTCTTCGCTTTTTTGCCCGTTTTACGGTATATCCCGTGCCACTCGACGTGCCATTCCACCACGCAATAAGGTAGTCCGCACCCTCGATAAGCATATCGTTACGCTTGTGGAAGGCCCCTTTGTTGTAACCCTCACAAGCGATATGGACCTCTTTGCAACACTTCAAAACCTCCCGATATCTCACAATCTCCCTGTTGTCGAGGCTCTTTTCGAAGTCGGGGAAGGGGATGTAGGCTTCGAGCCAGATGTCGCTATCCTCGCTCATAAGCTCCAGGATAATCTCCGCCGCAGCGATGTCGAAACCTCGTGCCATTCCCACACGGAAGCCTCGTGCGCCGATGTTACGAATCGAGATTATTGTCTCGCGTAGTTTGTCGGTGGCCGAGTTATCGTAGTCGCGGTGGCCCGTGAAGGCTATTATGTAGTTGCCGTTATCCATAAGTTTTGTGACAAAGATAGGTAAAAAAGGGGATTTATGCTACATCTTGGCGCGTGGTTTGTAAGAGTAGGTATGAACACTTAAAAATTACGATTATGAGAAATTCATCATTATGCCTACTCTCTGCACTTGGAGGTGCGGTGTTGGGCGCTGCGATTGCGATGCTTGTGACTCCACAGTCTGGCAAGGAGCTTCG
Organism: Alistipes sp.; assembly: GCA_015656305.1. Taxonomy (GTDB): domain Bacteria; phylum Bacteroidota; class Bacteroidia; order Bacteroidales; family Rikenellaceae; genus Alistipes. Next base: position 11,475 of record JADBON010000005.1, on the reverse strand, counting down.
TCATAAGATTCGTGCTGCGGTGAACGACGCAGCGGAGAAGATTCGCACCGCAAATTGTGGTTGCGACGGCGAGGAGTGTCATTGCGATAAGTAACCCTAAAGCCTTGTTGTCGTGTCGTTGATAATCTTTCTCTGTGCCGTCCTTATGGCATTTATCTTCCTCTCGATGGCCGTAGTGCTGTGGCTCTCGGAGGTTATGGGGAGTCTTCCGCTGGCTACGCTAAGTGTGGCGCTTCTGGATGTGGCTTTGGCCGTTGCGATATACTTTATTTCGTTGCACTCCACCATACGGAAGGTGTCACAGAGGCTCGATACGATTTACGAGGTTAGCGCTACAATCGAGATGGCATACCGCCAAGTTGTTTTGTTTGTTAAAAAGGTTATGGGTGGCATCTGAGCCACCCATAACTCTTATCTCGTTAGAAGAAATCCTTTGCCAAACCACCCTCGCCAGTCTCCTTATAGATGGAAGGCAGGTCGTGACCTGTCTGCTTCATCACCTCCACCACGCGGTCGAACGACACGCGGTGATGACCATCGGTGTACATCGAGTAGAGGTTTGCATCCAAGGCTCGCGCTGCGGCGTAGGCGTTACGCTCGATACAAGGAATCTGCACCAAACCACATACAGGGTCGCACGTCATACCGAGGTGATGCTCGAGGCCCATCTCTGCGGCATACTCAATCTGTGCGGGTGTGCCACCAAAGAGCTGGTTGGCAGCCGCAGCAGCCATAGCACAGGCTACGCCCACCTCGCCCTGACATCCCACCTCGGCACCCGAGATTGAGGCGTTCTGCTTAACAATGTTTCCGATAAGGCCTGCCGTTGCCAAAGCACGATAGATGCGTGTGTCGCTGAACTCGCGTGTCTTCCACAAGTGGTACAACACCGCAGGTAGAACGCCCGATGAGCCACACGTAGGTGCTGTTACGATACGTCCTCCCGAGGCATTCTCCTCGCTTACGGCCAAGGCGTACGAGAAGATTAGACCGCGTGACTGCAGACTCTGCTTATAGCCCGAAGCACGAACGTTGTAGCGCATAGCGCGGCGTGGAAGGTTGAGAGGTCCAGGGATAACACCATCGGTCTCGATGCCTCGCTCCACCGCCTCGCGCATAACACGCCATATCTTTGCCAAGAAAATCCAGATATCCTTACCCTCGTGCAACTCCACATACTCCCAGAAGGTACGGCCATTCTCCGTACACCACTTCAAAATATCTACCAACTTGGTGTCGGGGTAGATATCTGCGGTCTCGATAGGCACGCTATTCTCCTCGGCAAGCGCACCACCACCAACGCTATAAACCGTCCAGTCGTCAACTACCTGGTCATCCTCCACCGCCTCGAAGCGCATACCATTTGGGTGGAATGGCTTAAAGATAGATGGCTCCCAGATAAGCTCCACATTGCCGTGAGGGCGCAGAACATCGAAAATTGCCTGGTCGGTTAAGTGGCCTTTGCCCGTAGCGGCAAGACTGCCGTAGAGTGTAACACGGAAGTAACTACACTCGGGGTTGCGATGTAGGAAAATCTCGGCGGCGCGACGTGGTGCCATAGTATGGCTACTTGAGGGGCCTGTGCCGATGCGATATAGCTCTCTAATACTCTTCATAGTTGTAAAGTGTTTCGACTACAAATATAATACTTTTTGCGATTGGCTATCGCAAATATCAACTTTTTTAATTAATTTTGTAGCTATTCAAACCGAGACTCTATGGCAACTCTATATTTTCACGTTCCATTCTGTAAACGTATCTGCACCTACTGCGACTTCTATAAGGTGGGTGCTGTGGCTCTCATTCCGCAGGTCGTGGAGATGATGCATAGGGAGTTGGAACAGCGACAAGGTTATCTCTCGGAGAGGAGGTTAAGTTCGATATATTTTGGTGGTGGCACGCCATCGTTGCTCTCGGCCGAGCAGATTGAGGGGCTTATTGCTCACGCCCGTGAGTTGTTTGACTGCTCGGAGGTTGGTGAGATAACCCTCGAGGCAAACCCCGATGACCTCACCGAGGAGTATGTCGCAGCGTTGAGGCAAACCTCTATAAATCGCATAAGCCTTGGTATTCAGTCGTTTGACGATAGAGTGCTTCAGTTTATGAATCGCAGACATACGGCTGAGGAGGCGAGGGCGGCTGTTGCGCGACTTCGTGGTGCGGGCTACGATAACATCTCAATAGATATCATCTTTGGTGTTGCGGGGTTTGGTAATGAGTGGCTTGAGAAGACGTTACGCGAGGCGGTGGCGCTCGATGTGGAGCATATCTCGGCATACCATCTTACGGTTGAGGAGCGCACACGTCTTGGTCTTTTGGTTCAGCGTGGTGAGTATGTGCCCGTTAGTGAGGAGCGCTCCGAAGAGGAGTATCTTATGGTTGAGCGGGTGCTTCGTGAGGCGGGATATGAGCATTACGAAGTTTCGAACTATGCACGTACAGGGCGACGTGCGAAGCATAACTCGGCCTATTGGCAGGGTGTGGAGTATCTCGGTATAGGCCCTGGAGCCCATTCGTATAGTGGCGATAATCGCACGTGGTGTCTATCCTCGGCGAAGGAGTATAGCGAGGGTGATATACGCCTTGAGGGCGAGATGCTTACGGAGGTTGACCACCTGAATGAGTATGTTATGACCTCGCTGCGTAGGGTTGAGGGCATAGATTTGGAGTATGTCGCAGCACGCTTCGGCACGAAGGAGGCGGAGCGCATTGTGGCCTCTGCACGTGGATGGATAGAGGCCGAGGTGGTTTGTTACGATGGTAGTACCCTTGTCATTCCTACATCGAAATTTATGATGTCAGATGCAGTAATAGAGTCAATTTTTGCATAAATATTTTGATTTTTCGAAATAAAGTTGTAATTTTATCTTTGAAAAAATGTAGATTCCTTTCTCGGCACCGCCCGACGCTATTGTATCTTACTGATAGTGAAAGAGTTGCGGTGTGGAATGTTGTATATAGACGCGTAAATACATATAAATATAACAGGATAGATTATGTCAGGACTAAAATTCGACAAACGTGAGTTGGGAAACTTGGAGTACTCGCTTGACAGAGAGGTGCTTTCGACAGACCGTCGTGGCGGTTATATGAGTACTACAATCGTGGGTTGCAACACACGTAAGTATCACGGCTTGATGGTTGCTCCTATTGACCAGAGCGACCGCACATATGTGTTGCTATCGTCGCTCGATGAGACTGTAGTTCAGCACGACCAGTCGTTTAACCTCGCTCTACACCGCTTCGAGGGTGTGTATGAGCCTCGTGGTCATAAGTATATCACCGACTTTGAGTACACTCCAGTGCCTACGATTACCTATCGTGTGGGTGGCGTGATTCTTAAGAAGGAGTTGTTGTGGGTGCATAACCGCACACAGCTTATGATTCGCTATACGTTGGTGGATGCTCACTCCGAGACTACGTTGCGTCTTCGCCCATTGTTGGCCTTCCGCGATAAGCACGCTTTGTCGAAGGCTAATATGGAGGCTGATGGCCGTGCATATCCTATCCCTTATGGTGTTAAGTGTCGCTTGTACGATGGATTCCCTTGGTTGCATATGCAGCTCAATAAGGAGGATGCCGAGTTTATCGCAGCACCAGATTGGTACTACAACTTCGAGTATCGCAAGGAGTTGGCACGCGGCTATGAGGGCCACGAGGATTTGCTCACTACGGGCTACTTCGAGTTTAAGATTAAGAAGGGCGAGAGCGTAATTTTCTCTGCCGCTACCGACCTTATGGCAACGCCAGATACCATCACCGAGGTGTATGAGCAGCAGATAGCACACCGCACACATAAGATTGACTTCCTCAGCTGCTTGCAACACTCGGCACGTCAGTTCATCATCCGTCGTCCTGGTGACCGTACGGAGGTTGTTGCGGGTTACCCTTGGTTCGGCTCGTTTATGGAGGATACCTTTATGGCACTTCCAGGCTTGACACTCACACAGGGCCGCAAGGAGGATTGCATCGCAGCACTCGACACTGCGGTACGCGATATTAAGGAGAGTGGTCTTCTTGAGGGTCGTTATGTGCCAACAGCCGTAGATGCTCCACTTTGGCTCTACTACACTCTTCAGCAGCTCGAGGGACACATCACACAGAAGGAGCTTTGGGCAAAGTATGGCGATGTTATGAAGGGCATCCTCGAGGCATTCCGTGCAGGTTTTTATGAGGATATCCGTCTCCACGATAATGGTCTTATTTGGGCTTGGGCAGACCGTCCTTTGACTTGGATGGGGGCTATGGTCGACGGTCACGCCGTAACACCACGCCGTGGTTATCCTGTCGAGCTTCAGGCATTGTGGTATAACGCCGTATCATATACATTGGCTCTTGCGAAGAAGCAGGGCGACAAGGCCTTCGTAGCCGAGTGGAAGAGTATCCCAGAGAGAACTAAGAAGTCGTTCGTGGAGAAGTTCTGGCTCAACGAGGAGGGCTACTTGGCAGATTATGTGAACTACGACGAGGTAAATAAGTTTATCCGTTGTAATATGATTGTTGCGTGTGGCTTGGACTATACGATGCTCGACGAGGAGCAGATTGTACGTACGGTTATGACCGTTCGTGACCACTTGCTCACACCTCGCGGTTTGCGTACCCTCTCGCCACGTAACGTACTCTATAAGTCGAACTACAACGAGGATCAGCGTTCGCAGGATCTCGCATCACGTAATGGCTCGGCGTGGATTTGGCCTTTGACATTCTATGTTGCGGCCTGCTTCAAGTTCTCTGGCGAGCGCTACTACAAGGAGGCGAAGGCTCTGTTGGAGGCATTCGATAGCGAGCTTCAGACAAAGTGCGTAGGCTCTATCTCGGAGCGCTTCGAGGGTGATCCTCCACACGGTCCACGTGGCTCGGTATCTCACGCTACGTCGGTTGCAGGCTTGCTCCTTATCAACCAGATGGTTGAGAAGTATGCGCCAAAGAAGAGCGCGAAGAAGGCTACTTCGAAGGCTGCAGCGAAGGAGGAGAAGCCAAAGCGTAAGTGTGTACGCAAGAGTGTTCAGAAGTAAAACGTAAAAAAGATATATCTATGAGAGTACTAATGTTCGGATGGGAGTTCCCACCCCACATTGCTGGAGGTTTGGGTACCGCCTGCTACGGTATGACACAGGGCTTGGCGCGTAACGATGTCGAGGTTATCTTCGTGATGCCAAAGGCTTCGGGTGACGAGGATGAGAGCTTTGTGAAGGTTGTCAACGCCAGCGACATCGAGGCTACATATTGTGACTCAAGCATCGAGGGTGCGGATGACATTATGCGTAAGATTTCGTTCATCCATATCGACTCGAATATGGTTCCATACATCTCGCCAGAGGAGTGGGCTACATACCGCGAGGGTTATGAGCGCACGGGTAAGAAGTTCTGGGAGCGTAAGGGTGATAGCTGGACACAGCGTTATACCTTCTCGGGTAAGTATGGCGCAAATATTATGGAGGAGGTTGCTCGCTATGCTGTTGTTGCGGCGGAGGTTGCGCGACAGCTCGAGGGACAGTTTGATGTTATTCACGCTCACGACTGGTTGACATACTTTGCGGGTATCGCTGCAAAGCGCGTGTCGGGTAAGCCACTTGTAGTTCATATGCACGCAACATCGTTCGACCGTTCGTCAAGCGATAATATTGATACACGTGTCTATGAGATTGAGCGCGCGGGTATGGCTGCTGCGGATATGGTTATCGCGGTGTCGAACCTTACACGTAATATCGTAATCGACAAATATCACATTGAGCCAGAGAAGGTTGTGGCGGTACACAACGCCGTTCAGTTTGCCGAGAACGACAACCCTGTGCCAGAGCGTGGCGTAGCGGATAAGATTGTGACGTTCTTGGGACGTATCACCTTCCAGAAGGGCCCAGACTACTTCATCGAGGCTGCGGCGAAGGTGCTTGCACGTGTGCCTAATGTACGTTTCGTAATGGCGGGTTCGGGTGATATGATGAATCACTGTATTCGTCGTGTTGCGCAGCTCGGTATTGCCGACCGCTTCCACTTTACAGGCTTCCTCAAGGGTGACGATGTGCAGAAGATGTTCCAGTTGTCGGATGTATATATTATGCCTTCGGTATCGGAGCCATTCGGTATCTCGCCATTGGAGGCTATGCGTTCGAACGTACCTACCATCATCTCGCATCAGAGTGGTGTAGCCGAGGTCTTGGATTATGCCGTTAAGGTGAACTATTGGGATGTAGATGCTATGGCAGATTCTATCTATGGCCTTATCACCTACCCAGCTCTTGCGAAGATGTTCCAGGAGAAGGGTATGGAGGAGGTTAATAACCTCAAGTGGTACAAAGCTGCTGTGAAGATTAAGGATGTATATCAGCAGGCTATCGATAAGTGTAACAAATAAAAAGATTGATATATGAAGACAGTTTGTTTCTATTTTCAGGTTCACCAGCCTTGGCGTTTGAAGACCTATCGCTTCTTCCAGATGGGTAACGACCATAACTACCTCGACGACTTCACCAATCGTGCTATTATGCAGAAGGTGGCTCGCGAGTGCTACCTCCCTATGAACGCATTGCTCTTGAATCTTATCAACGAGCATAAGGGTGCTTTGCGTTGCTCGTTCTCTATCACAGGCTCTGCTGTTGAGCAGTTTAAGGCCTATGCTCCAGAGGTTCTCGAGTCGTTCAAGCGTCTTGCCGAGACTGGCTGCGTGGAGTTCCTTGCCGAGACATACTCTCACTCACTCTCATCGCTCTACTCTGTTGATGAGTTTAAGCAGGAGGTGAAGCTCCACTCACAGATGCTTAAGGATGAGTTTGGTGTTAAGCCTACGGCGTTCCGTAACACCGAGCTTATCTACTCTGACGAGATTGCAAAGGCGGTTGAGGATATGGGCTTCAAGACTATGCTTGCCGAGGGCGCACGTCATATCCTTGGTTGGAAGTCGCCAAACTTCCTCTATACCGATGCTATGGATAATAAGCTCCGTCTGTTGTTGCGTAACTACAAACTTTCGGACGATATCGCATTCCGCTTCTCGAACGAGGGTTGGCCAGAGTGGCCTCTTACGGCTGATAAGTATGCACAGTGGGTTGCTTCGGAGAATGGCGATGTAGTAAACCTCTTTATGGACTACGAGACATTCGGCGAGCATCAGAAGGCATCGACAGGTATCTTCGACTTTATGAAGGCTCTTCCTGCGGCACTTCTTGCTACTGGCGAGGTGGAGTTTGCAACTGTTAGCGAGGCTTCGAAGAAGCTCCAGCCTGTGGCAGTTCTTCACTGCCCATACGCTATGTCGTGGGCTGATGAGGAGCGCGATGTTACAGCGTGGTTGGGTAACGACCTTCAGAACGAGGCATTCAGAAAGTTGTACGCCTTGGCACCAAAGGTTAAGAAGGCGAAGAACAAGGATTTCGAGTATGTATGGCACTTTATGCAGAACTCTGACCACTTCTACTATATGGCTACAAAGTGGTTCTCGGATGGCGATGTTCACTCATACTTCAACCCTTATGGCTCGGCTTACGAGGCGTTTATCAACTATATGAACGTGTTGGCTGACTTCGAGATTGAGCTTAACAAATTGTAGTTAAGTGCAATAATAAATAATAGAGGGTGTCCCAATTGGGATACCCTCTATTATTATATATATATAGGTATGTCGCCAACCTTACTGTGCAATTAGCTGTCCCTCGTAGTCGGCTACGATAACCTCTTCCGCCTCATTCACGAAACGTGCTGTGATGTGGTAGTAGGGATATCCCGACGAGTGCTCTGGGTCAACAATCACCTTTACGCGACCATCCGTGAAGCGCATCAATGTGTCATCAGGGAAGTGAATGTAGCAATAGTCGCGGTGTGCAGTCATTGCCGCACCATCACCAAAGGTGTAGATGCCTGGTGTTACGTAGTCGTACACCATTGGTGAGTAGAGGTCTAAGAAGAGTGTTAGGCCTGTTGCGTTGTCAAAGAGTGAGATGTAGTCGTTGCTAAGGCCGTTATACTCCAAGAACATTACCTTGCCTGTGATGCCATCCTTGAAGAGGTAGTCTGCACCCGATGTGTCGATAACCTCATCCATCCAGCTGTCATCCTTGCCATCTTCCTTGCCATCTTCCTTGCCGTTGTCCTCGCCATTGTCCTCGCCATTCTCCTCCTGATTTGGGGGAGTTGGAGTGTCGGGATTATCTACTGTTGGCTCGCACGCAACTACGAAAAGTAGCGCCAATAGTATGCTTAAGTATTTCATAATCAATATTTTAAGATAAAGGCTGACCAAATTCCTCCAGTCAGCCTAATGGTTATTACTCCTTATTCTCGCTGTTTGACTCCTTGAGAGCTTCACGAAGCTTTGCAGGGAAGTTACTCTTGATGTCGCGCTCCATCGAAAGAATCATACTGCAAATGGCGCGTGCCGAAGAGCTGCCGTGACCAATCATAACAGGAGCGTTGATACCCATAACCTGCAAACCACCAACGCTCTCGGCGTTCATAGCATCCCAGAAGTCGTTCTGGAAGTAGAGCTTTGGAACGATACGACCGAGGAGTGGGCGCAAGAAGTTCTTGATGCGTGGCTTACCACCGCCGAGCTTGAAGTTGATGCGGTAGAGAGCCTCCGCCATCTTGAGCAAGCTATTACCAACAAAGGCATCAGCAACCACAACATCGCCAATCTTACCTGTGAAGATATACGAAGCCTCGACATTTCCCACGAAGTTGTAACGCTTATCCTCCTTCATAAGATCGTACGTAGCCTTGGCCTGGGCATTACCCTTGCCCTCCTCCTCGCCAATGTTGAGGAGCGCTACGCGAGGGTTCTCCATCTGGAGTGCCGACTTGGCGTAGATAGAGCCAAGAAGACCATACTGTGCCAATACCTCTGGTTTTGCATCTACGTTGAGACCTACATCCATCAATACTGCGCGCTGGATACCGCGCTCTGCGGATACTGTAGGTATCAGCGTTGCCAATACAGGGCGGATAACACCCTCGATAGGCTTGATAACCTGCATCGAGCCAACCATCATAGCACCCGTAGAACCTGCACTTGCGAAGCCATCTACCTTACCCTCGGCAAGATAGTTGAAGCCTACGGTGATGCTCGAGTCGCGCTTCGAGATAAATGCCTTTGCAGGGTGGTCGCCCATCTCGATAACCTGTGTGGTAGCAACGATGTCGAAGTTATCTACCGCGCAGTTATGTTTCTTGAGGAGCTCCACGATACGATTTTGGTCGCCGAAGAGTACGATACGGCTATCCTTATCGAGATATTTAAGGGACATTATAGCGCCTTCGATAGCTACTTCAGGAGCGAAGTCGCCGCCCATAGCGTCAATACCGATCTTAATCATAGTTTCCAAAGATTGGTGAAACAATGTGTTGCCTGGGGAAGTTGGCAATGGTTTCTGGGTTAGAATAAAAGAGAAAGGAGCAACCCGTTTGTCGCGGTATTGCTCCTTTAGTTACTGTGAAGACTACTCAGCTGCCTTCTTCTCAATTGCGAGCTTACCGCGATAGAAGCCACACTCTGGGCAAACGCGGTGGTAGAGTACTGCTGAACCGCAGTTTGAGCAAGTAACTACAGTTGGAACTACAGCCTTGTAGTGAGTTCTTCTCTTGTCTCGACGTGTTGAAGAGACTTTGTGTTTAGGATGTGCCATCTTACAATATAGTTTTTAAGTTTTATGTGTCAAATGTCTGTTCGGCAGCCTGACGGAATTACTGCCTTGCAAACTGCATTTATTCCTCCTTCTCCATCTGTGCTTTTAGCGACTCAAGGATGCTGCGGTTTACATCGTCGAGAGCCACAACATCTGCCTCCTCGGCCTGTGCCTCCAACGCCTCAAGCTCCTCCTCGCTAATCTCCTGGAACGAAGCCAACATCTCAGGATTGCACTGGCCATCTTCGTGAACGCGGCTGTAGGGTAGCGACAACACGATGCTCTCGTAGATATACTGCGTAAGGTCGAGCATATCCTCGGCTGGTGATATCCACATCACGTCGCCGTCGTAGAAATCTGTCTCCTCCGAGAACTTAACAACGAGGTCGCCATTGTAGTCAATCGCGATTGGACAATCCTCCAAACAGCGATCGCACTCACAAATTACCTCACCTTCGATGTCAACATTTAGCTCCAACATTGACTCGCTGCGGTTGAGCTTAACACGCACCACGCAGTCACCGCCCTTGATCTCCTCGGTCTCATACGCCTCGAAAAGTGCGCTATCTACCTTAAAATCAAAGTCGTAGCTTCCTACTTTTAGCCCCTTATAGGCTATTTTATACAATCCAATTTGCTCCATTTCAGCACAAATAGTCTGCAAATTTACGATAAAAAACTAAATTGTGCAAATTATTACTATTTTTGTAGCAAAGTTTTACGCAAAAAGATTGAAAATTTTTACAGCAATGGAGCAATATCATATCTCTATATACTCAAATTTCGAGGAGTTTTGGCGTTATAACGTCGTTGTTATGGCATCGGTAAAGCGTGATGGCGAGGAGATACAGCGCCTAAAGGCGAAGGATGAGGTGGCACCTGCGGGGGCGGAGTTGCTAAACCCACCATTGGGCTACGATGCTAATCGCATAATTAAGCTTGACAGTGAGCCTGCTACGGAGCTTACCTTATATATATATACTTCCGCACACCTTCCCACGCACGTTGTCCATCGCCGATACACAGCCCTTTGACCTACGTGTCGAGGTTATGTATGGCTCGGAGCGACGTTATGCTCATACGCTTGAGATAGACCAATGGTCGGGAGCAAATATTATTCTCAATTTGTAAGAAGAAAAGGAGGGTGTCCACAACTGTGAACACCCTCTCTTGTTTATGTTGAATCTCTCGATTACATCATACCGCCCATACCGCCGCCTGCTGTCGCAAGAGTCTGAAGTGGGCTATCCTCCTTCTTCTCTGCCAACACGCACTCGGTTGTAAGGAACATTGATGCGATAGATGCTGCGTTCTCCAATGCTACGCGCGATACCTTAGTTGGGTCGATGATACCCGCAGCGAGCATATCCTCGTAGCGGTCGTCACGAGCGTTGTAGCCGAATGAGCCACTGCCCTCCTTAACCTTGTTTACTACGACAGAACCCTCGCCACCAGCGTTTGCAACAATCTGGCGAAGTGGCTCCTCGATAGCACGCTTAACAATCTGGATACCTGTAGTCTGGTCGTCGTTCTCGCCCTTCATACCCTCGAGGCTTGCAACGGCGCGGATGTAGGCAACACCACCACCAGGAACGATACCCTCCTCAACTGCGGCACGTGTAGCTGCCAAAGCATCATCTACGCGGTCCTTCTTCTCCTTCATCTCAACCTCGGTTGCAGCACCTACATACAATACTGCTACGCCACCTGCCAACTTCGCCAAGCGCTCCTGAAGCTTCTCGCGGTCGTAGTCCGAAGATGCATTCTCGATAGAGGCGCGAATCTGCTGAACACGTGCTGCGATAGCCTCCTTCGAGCCAGCACCATCAACGATAGTGGTATTCTCCTTGTTCAAGGT
>JADBON010000121.1:0-4720 GCA_015656305.1 Alistipes sp. | reverse complement strand
TCGTGTATGAAGTGGGAATATGGCCTTGAGGAGGAGTTCGACACGTCAGCTTCGGGTGATGGTTTATTTATCTGTAACGAGGGTAATTTCCAATATGGCAATGCTACCCTCTCCTACTATGACCCCGAAACCAAGAGGGTGCAGAACGAGATTTTCTACCGCGCTAATGCTATGAAACTTGGCGACGTAGCTCAGTCGATGATTATCCGCGATGGCATCGGCTGGGTAGTAGTGAACAACTCTCACGTGATTTTTGCCATCGACATCAACACCTTTAAGGAGGTAGGACGCATTACAAACCTCACTTCACCTCGCTACATTCATTTTATATCGGACGAGAAGGCCTACATAACTCAGATTTGGGACAACCGCATCTTTATCGTTAATCCACAACGCTACGAGATTACGGGCTACATCGACATCCCAAATATGACTATGGAGTCGGGCTCTACGGAGCAGATGGTTCAGTATGGCAAGTATCTCTACGTAAACTGCTGGTCGTACCAAAATCGTATCATAAAGATTGACACCGAGACCGACCAAGTAGTAGATGAACTCGTTGTCGGTATTCAGCCGACATCGCTTGTTATGGATTGTAACAACAAGCTCTGGACTGTGACAGATGGTGGTTACGAAGGCTCGCCATACGGCCACGAAGCGCCATCGCTATATCGTATTGATGCCGAAACATTTACTATCGAAAAGCAATTCAAATTCGAATTTGGAGATTGGCCATCGGAGGTGCAACTAAATGGCACAAAGGATAAAATCTATTGGCTCAATGATGATGTATGGGAGATGGATGTAACCGCCGATAGAGTCCCCGTACGACCATTCCTGCCATACAACGGCACGCTCTACTATGGTCTTACCGTATGTCCACGGTCGGGCGATGTCTATATTGCCGATGCTATCGACTACGTGCAGCAAGGTATGGTCTACCGTTACTCGAAAGATAGAGAGTTGATTGATAGTTTTTATGTAGGAATTATCCCTGGTGCTTTTTGCTGGAAATAAGGAAGATAGCTATGAAAAGAGTTTTATTTATAATAAGCCTATTACTCACTCCTTTTTTAGTAATAGCACAAGATGCCAACACAAAGAATTGGGCTCGAGATGGAATAAACATCCCCGAGGTAGCTGTATATGGAAACCGCCCAATGAAGGATATTGGTACACAGCAAACAAAGTTTGACACCTTAGCCCTTAAAGAGAACATCGCACTCTCGATGGCCGATGTTCTCACCTTCAACTCCTCGATATTTGTCAAGAGCTATGGACGAGCTACGCTCTCTACCGTAGCCTTCCGAGGAACATCAGCCTCACATACACAGGTATCTTGGAATGGTATGAAAATAAATAATCCGATGCTTGGTATGACCGACTTCTCGATGATTCCCTCCTACTTCATCGACGATGCCTCGCTCCTACACGGTACCTCGTCAGTAAACGAAACGGGCGGAGGCTTGGGAGGCGCTGTGAAGTTATCGACAAAACCTGCTCAGGCAAATGGCTTCGGTCTGCAATATATTCAGGGTATTGGCTCGTTCAAGACCTTCGATGAGTTCTTGCGCCTCACCTATGGCAATAGCCATTGGCAGGTATCAACACGCGCTGTATACTCCTCATCACCAAACGATTACAAATATCGCAACCACGACAAAAAGGAGAATATCTACGATGAGAATATGAATATAATAGACCAATACTACCCCGTGGAGCGAAATCGTAGCGGTGCATACAAGGACTTACATCTGGTTCAGGAGGTCTACTACAATACGGGCAAGGGTGACCGTATTGGCCTTAATGCGTGGTATATAAACTCCAACCGCGAGTTGGCAATGCTTACCGTAGACCACGGCAACGAAACCGACTTTGATAATCGACAGCGTGAGCAGACATTCCGCGGTGTTGTTTCGTGGGATCATCTGCGTGATAGTTGGAAACTCGGAGCCAAGGCTGGCTATATCTATACCTGGATGGCATACGACTATAAGCGCGACTTGGGCAACGGCATTATGGCACATATGACACGTTCGCGAAGCCGTATCAACACTTTCTACGGACAGGTAGATGGCGAGTACTACCTCGGAGATAAGTGGCTATTTACGGCAAATCTATCACTGCATCAGCATATCGTTGAGAGTGAGGATAAGAACATCGTGCGACAGGATGGCAACAAGGCTATTGTTGGCTACCGCAAAGGTCGCCCCGAGCTATCAGGCTCCGTATCTGCAAAGTGGAAGCCTATCGACCGCATAGGACTCTCGATTGTCATTCGCGAGGAGATGTTCGGCAAGAAGTGGACGCCTATTATTCCTGCATTTTTTGTCGATGGCGTAATCTCAAAAAAGGGAAACATCATCGCCAAAGCCTCCGTATCGCGCAACTATCGCTTCCCTACGCTCAACGACCTCTATTTCCTTCCTGGCGGAAATCCTGACCTCAGAAACGAGAGTGGTTGGACCTATGATGTGGGAGTCTCGTTCGCAGTAGGCAAGGAGAATATCTACTCGTTGAGTGGCTCGGTAAACTGGTTTGAGTCCTTTATCAAGGATTGGATTATCTGGCTACCAACACCCAAAGGTTTCTTCTCACCCGACAACATCAAGGATGTACACGCCTATGGTATTGAGCTAAAGGGCGACCTGAATGTTGCGCTCTCAAAGCAGTGGCAGTTGGGACTTAACGGAACATTCTCGTGGACGCCATCAATCAACGAAGGCGAGCCTCGCACACCTGCCGATCAGTCGGTAGGCAAGCAGCTTCCATACGTTCCAAAGTTATCATCATCGGTAACGGGTAGACTCTCGTGGCGCAACTGGACGTTCCTCTACAAGTGGTGCTACTATAGCGAGCGATATACAATGTCGTCGAACGATATCTCGCTTACGGGCAAGCTCCCTGTCTACTTTATGAGCAACATCTCGCTCGAGAAGCTACTATCGCTACGTTGGGCAGACCTCTCACTAAAGGGCACTGTCAACAACCTCTTCAACGAGGAGTACCTCTCTGTACTATCGCGCCCAATGCCGGGTATCAACTTCGAGATATTCCTTGGCATTACACCAAAATGGGGCAAGAGATAGCATAACAAAAACGTGGCGTATGAGTGTTCATACGCCACGTTTATTATTTATGAGCAACGCTCACTTATGCCAAAACCTCATCAGCAAGACGCTCCAACGCTGGGATATCCTGTGGCTTCATACGCGACACAATAGTAACCATATTCTCCACAACGCTGACATCCTTAAAGCGGTCAATTATATTGCGCATTGCACGACCTGCTGAAGGCGCCCACGAGCCATTCTCAATAATACCAATACGGCGCTTGCAGTAACCCTTGATAGCAAGGTGGTGAAGGAAATCGTGCATTGGAGGGAATACATCCGCATCGTACGACGCAGCTGCAACAACCAAGTGGCCATAACGGAACGCATCCTCCACAGCCTCAGCCATATCCGTACGTGAAAGATCGTGAAGGACAACCTTCTTAGCACCCTTAGCACGAAGAATATCCGCAAACTTATTTGCCACCTCCGCGGTATTGCCGTGAATAGACGCATAAGCAACAACAACACCCTCGCTCTCTACCTCATACTTACTCCAAGTGTCATAAAGACCAATGTAGTAGCCAAGATTCTCCGTAAGCACAGGGCCGTGCAAAGGACAAATTATAGCGATATCCAACGCCGCAGCCTTCTTCAATAGAGCCTGCACAGGAGCGCCATACTTACCACATATATTAAAGTAGTAGCGACGCGCCTCACACGCCCACTCCTCGTCGTGAGCCAAAGCACCGAACTTACCAAATCCATCCGCCGAGAATAGAATCTTCTCCGCGCTATCGTAAGTCACCATAACCTCTGGCCAGTGTACCATAGGTGCCATAGCGAAGTGAAGCGTACGACCACCCAACGAGAGTGTACCACCCTCCTTAACGCCAATTGTACGTCCCTCCAACTCAACATCATAGAAGAACTGTGGCATCATCTTCACAGCCTTATCCGACGCAACTACCTCCATATTAGGATACTTCTCCAACACCTTTGCGATAGAGCCCGCGTGATCTGGCTCAAGGTGCTGAACAACAAGATAATCTGGTGTACGGCCATTGAGTGCGCACTCCAAATTCTGCATCCACTCCTCGCATTTACGAAGGTCAACGGTATCCATCACTGCCACCTTCTCATCAAGGATAAGGTATGAGTTATACGATACGCCATTAGGCACAACATACTGGCTCTCGAAGAGGTCGATATCGGTATCGTCAACGCCGATATACACTACACTATTGGTTATATTCTTAATCATTTTGCACAAGTTTTGTTTTTCTGAATGCAAATATCGAAATTTTTATGGATAAAAACAAACTATAAGACCACTTTTTACTTATCTTTGCATCAATAAGAGTATTGATAAAATCGATATATCCAACTATGATACGCAAAATAACTATATTCACACTCCTTGCCACGCTCCTTATGGGATGTGGCCACACGGAGCAGAAATCCGATAAGCCAACAATTTTTGTTACCATCACACCTCTAAAATCCATTGTCGAGGAGGTTACGTGCGGTGACTTCGACGTGGAGGTACTTGTACCAAAGGGAGCATCCCCCGAAACCTACGACCCTACGGCACGCCAATTTATGGCCGTAAACGATGCCGAGATGCTCTTTACCACAGGACTTATCACCTTCGAGCAGAGCCTTGT
>JADBON010000057.1:0-6590 GCA_015656305.1 Alistipes sp. | reverse complement strand
TTTGGCGCTGCGCTTAACATCCATCCTGCGGGTGTTAACTTCTATATTGGTGTCGATTTTATCGACGTAAACTTGGTTAAGTACACGCGCGATATACCAGAAGAGATGGAGTTGACATTCCCTATGAATATCAATCCTATTTATATCCCTCGCTATGCGAAGTCTCTCAACGTCTACTTCGGATTTGCTTTCAACTTTGGTCGTCCAAAGCATTTGCGAGTGAATTAGTAGTTGTGGGTATAAACAAAAGAGAGTCAGCCTTTAGGGGTTGACTCTCTTTTAGTTTTGTTTAAGGAGTTGTTATGCATTCTTCGCAAGCCACACTCGGATGTTCTCGGCGATGCAGTCGATAAGGTTGTCGATGGCCTCGGCTGCCGACCACGCATTGTGTGGCGATGCCAACAAGCGGTAGCGGTCCTTAACATCGTAGAGTGGCGACTCGCGGAGAGGCTCCACCGAGAATACGTCGAGTGCTGCAGCTGCGATAGTGCCGTTGTTGAGTGCATCAGCAAGCGCAGCCTCGTCGATAATACCACCACGTGCCACGTTGATGACGATTGCCGAAGGCTTCATAACACTTAGCTCCTCGGCACCTACAAGACCGCGTGTACGCTCGTTAAGTGGCGAGTGAACCGAGAGAATGTCGCACCACTCCAAAAGCTCCTTCAGCTCCATAGCCTCGTACTGCTCCTCGCGCTTTACGCCTGAAGTAGAGTAGTAGCGCACCTCGCAGCCAAATGCCGAGGCGAGGCGTGCTACCTCACGTCCGATATTTCCAAGACCGATAATCGCCCAGCGCTTGCCGCTAATCTGGAACGTAAGACGGTCGTAGCAGAAGGCGCGCTCGGCCTGTGAGTAGCGCTTGTCGTGGAAGTATTCATCGAAATATACCACGTTACGCGCAAGGGCAAGAGCCGATGCGAGGGTGGTCTCGGCAACCGAAATTGTAGAGTAACCAACGGCATTCTTAACCTCAATGCCAAGCTCCTTCGCAGTCTCGAGGTCGACGTTGTTCATACCCGTTGCAGCGATGCAAATAAGCTTCAAATTAGGGAGTTGGCGCATAGCCTCACCGTCGATAACTACCTTGTTTGTAATAGCGATATCGGCATCCTTCAAACGCTCCACAACCTGCTCCTTGCGTGTGAAATTATAGGCGATGTACTCACCCTGTGAGGTTACCTTCTCAAAGCTTCGACCAGCGATGCTATACTCATCCAAAAAGACTATTTTCTTCATATCTATTCAGTTTTAGTTTCGTTATTAAATTCTCCAATAAGGTCGCGCACAACAACCGAGGCGCAACCTATACCAAATAACGCAGGAATATAGGATATAGTGCCTACGTTCGACTTTTTATTCTGTTCCTCGCATAAAATCATCGCCCCCTCACGCACAGGCTCTGGTGAGAAAACTGCCCAAAAACCCTTGCGGATGCCTATCTTATGGAGGCGTTTACGAAGCATATGTGCCAACGGACAGTGGTGTGTTTTGGCGATATCCTTAATCTCCATAAGCGTAGGGTCGTACTTTGCGCCAGCACCCATCGAGCTTACCAAGCGGATGCCTCTGTCGAGCGCTCCCTTTATCAGTGCGAGCTTCGGCGAGAGGGTGTCGATGGCATCTACCACATAGTCAAATTTGTCGCTGTCGAGCAGCGCATCCGTCTCATCATCCTTGATAAAACGGTTGACAATCGTAAGCTCCAAGCGGGGGTTTATATCCTTAAGACGCTCGGCGAGGATGTCGCACTTTTCGCGACCTATGGTCGAGTGTAGAGCCACAAGTTGGCGATTTATGTTACTTTGCGACACCTTGTCGGCATCGGCAATCGTCATACGCCCAACACCCGCGCGAACTATCATCTCGGCAGCGTAAGCACCCACGCCTCCCACGCCTACAACAAGTACGTTGGAGTTGCGCAGTATGTTAAGTTTCTCCTCTCCGAGAAGTAGTTCTGTTCTTTCAAGCCATCCTTCCATCTATCTAATAATCAATCTTTAGCAAAAAATCTATTGTAATTTCTTTCTACCGCTTCGACCAATTCGCTCAACGGCATTTCGCGCAGTTTTGCAACCTTCAAATATACCTCCTCGACGCTCAAACTTGGCATTTCGTCGCTCTCGCAAAAGAGTCTATCTATGTCCATCGTGGCAATCACCGCACGAGTTCTTGGTGAACGCAGCGAACGCTCTCCAAACGAGAGGTAGTAGCCACGTTTAAGTATCGTCTCGGCCTGTTGCAATGAGCCTATGAAACCGTGAAAAACAACCCGTCTAATCATTGGGTATTTGGCCAGGATTCGTAGTACCTCCTCCGTTGCCTTAACCGAGTGAATAACCACAGGTTTGTCCATCTCCGCGGCGATTCGTAGCTGCTCCTCGAAGAGTTCGCGTTGCGCCTCACGACTCACCGCAAAGCAGTAGTCAAGCCCCGTTTCACCCACAATATCGCAGTTCGCATAATCTGGCTCGTAGCGCGGTTTCTCGGCATTCCAGGGGTGTATTCCCGCCATACGCGGAGAGGTAATCTCGGGGTGCGGATGGTGGGTATGTATGTCAATTAATCGTGGCATTATTCAACGGCTTTGTGTTACAAAATTAATAAAATATTGCCGAATACCCAAATAACCCATATAAATCGTTGTCTGTTTCGAAAAAAAAGCGTATCTTCGTGCGCACTTTGTAATGTATATAAGTACCCCCAGAGGTTCATAATACAACAAACACATAATACAAAACTATCAAATTAATCTAACAAACAGTTTTTATGTCGAAAAACATTAAATTACGTAAAGGTCTCGACATCAAGCTGGTAGGTGCAGCAGAGTTGCGCTTGGAGGAGACTCCTATGGCGAAGTCTTACGCTGTAAGTCCACTTGATTATGAGAACGTTACACCAAAGCTGTTGGTTAAGGTTGGTGATAAGGTAGAGGCTGGTAGCCCATTGTTCTTCGATAAGAACAATCCTCGCGTTCTCTTCACATCGCCAGTTAGCGGTACTGTTTCAGCCATCAACCGTGGCGAGAAGCGCAAGCTTCTTAATGTTGCCGTAGAGCCTGACCAGACACAGGTGTACAAAGAGCTTAAGGTTGTTGATGCCAAGGCTTCACGTTCAGAAATCGTCGAGATGCTTCTCGAGTCAGGTCTTTGGACTCGTATCGTTGAGCGTCCTTATGGTGTTATCGCTAACCCAGATGCTACACCAAAGGCAATCTTTGTGTCGGCTTTCGACTCTGCTCCACTCGCTCCAGACTACAACTTCGTGTTGAAGTCAGAGAAGGCTGCTTTGGAGGCAGGTTTGGCAGTGTTGGCACGCTTGACCGATGGCAAGGTTCACCTCTCTGCACGTAAGGGTGACGAGGGTTATATGTCAGAGGTTAAGGGCGTAGAGTATCACACATTCTCTGGTAAGCATCCAGTAGGTAACGTGGGTGTTCAGATTCACCACATCGACCGCATTGCAAAGGGCGATATCGTATGGACTGTAAATGTTCAGGACGTAGTGCTTATCGGTCGCTTGGTAATGGGTGGTAAGCTCGATATGTCGAAGGTTATCGCAGTTGCAGGTAGCGAGGCACAGAAGCCTTGTTACAAGCGCATCATCGCAGGTGCCGCTGTGGAGTCTATCGTAGGCCAGGTGGCAGAGAACGTTCGTATCGTATCGGGTGATGTCCTTACAGGTGTTACAACTGCTAAGGATGGCTACATCTCGGCTAATGCTAATATGTTGAGCCTTATCCCTGAGGGTAACGTTTATGAGTTGCTCGGTTGGGCGATGCCACGTTTCCACCGCTTCTCAGTATCACGTGCTTACTTCTCTTGGCTCTGCCCTAAGAAGGAGTACAAACTCGATACCAACCTCAATGGTGGTGAGCGTCCATTTGTTGTTACAGGTCTCTACGAGAACTACTTGCCAATGGATGTATATGTAGCATATCTGTTGAAGGCTTGCCTTGTTAAGGACCTCGACAAGATGGAGAACCTCGGTATCTACGAGGTATTGCCAGAGGATTTGGCACTCTGCGAGTTCGTTGATCCTTCGAAGATCGAGATGCAGCAGATTTTGCGTGATGGTATTAACCTAATGATTAAGGAGAGCTAAGCTATGGGATTGCGTAATTTAGTAGATAAGATTAAGCCTACCTTCTCAGAGGGCGGTAAGCTCGGTTTCTTGCACTCGACATTCGAGGGCTTCGAGACATTCCTTTTTGTTCCTAACACAACAACTACAAAGGGTGCGCACATCCGCGATTGTAACGATATCAAGCGCGTTATGATCGTTGTGGTAGTGGCTCTTATCCCAGCGTTGTTGATGGGTATGTACAACATCGGCTACCAGGCTGGTATCGAGGGTATCCTTCCAGCATTCTGGTTCGGCTTCTTGAAGATGTTGCCTATGATTATCGTATCTTACGTTACTGGTCTTGCAATTGAGTTTGCATTCGCACAGAAGCGTAAGCACGAGATCAACGAGGGTTTCCTCGTATCTGGTTTGCTTATCCCTATGGTAATGCCTATCTCGGTGCCATTGTGGATTGTAGCGTTGTCAACAGCTTTTGCAGTAATCATCGGTAAGGAGGTATTCGGTGGTACAGGTATGAACGTCTTCAACCCAGCGTTGTTGGCACGTGCCTTCGCCTTCTTTGCTTACACACCACAGATGTCTGGTGAGGCAGTATGGTATGCTGACTCAAAGACAGGTGCAACAGCATTGGAGCAGCTCTCAACAACAGGTGATATGCAGTGGAGCGCTTTGGATGCGTTCATCGGTTTGATTCCTGGTTCTGCGGGAGAGACCTCTACAGCTGCTATCTTGATTGGTGCTGCGATTTTGCTCTTCACAGGTGTTGCTTCTTGGCGCATTATGTTGTCTGTATTCGTAGGTGGTTTGGCATTCGGTTACTTGTTCGATGCAGTAGGTATGACCGAGTTCCCAGCATACTACCACTTGTTGGTTGGTGGTTTCGCGTTCGGTGCTGTGTTTATGGCTACTGATCCTGTAACTTCTGCCCAGACAAACGCAGGTAAGTGGATTTACGGTTTTATGGTAGGTGCTTTGGCAATCCTTATCCGTGTTGTCAACCCAGCTTACCCAGAGGGTATGATGCTCTCAATCCTCTTTATGAATGCTTTGGCTCCACTCATCGACTACTTCGTTGTTGAGCGTAACATTGCACGTCGTAAGAAGCTAATTAAGAACGTTAAATAAGCGAGGAGATATGGCAATTAATAAGAATTCAAACGCATATATCATCATCTACACAGTTGTGATGGTGGTAATCGTAGGTACTTTGCTCGCCGTTTTGGCAACCTCGCTTAAGGGTAAGCAGGATGCTAACGTGCTTAACGAGCAGAAGGTATCTATTATGAAGGCCTTTGGTGAGGCTGATGCAAACTTCGACGAGGTGGTAACTATGGGCCGTCTTGCAGAGGGTGAGTTTGCAGAGGTTTCAGAGGCACAGGATGTAGCAGAGGTATTCGCTATGCTTGGCGACCGTAAGGCTTTGGCCGAGGCTACTGACAATCTCCCTATCTTCAAGATGGAGAAGGATGGTGCTGTGAAGTATGTTCTTCCTATCGTAGGTAAGGGTCTTTGGGGTGATATCTGGGGCTATGTTGCATTGCAGCAGACCGAGGATAACGTAGTTATCACAGGTATCGTTATGGATCACGCTGGTGAGACTCCAGGTCTTGGTGCAGAGATCGCAACAGCACGCGTTCAGCAGATGTTCGAGGGTAAGGCTCTCTACAATGCCGAGGGTGCTTTCGCAGTTCGTATGCAGAAGGGTGGCGCTCAGAACGAGCATCAGGTGGATGCTATCACAGGTGGTACAAAGACTTGTGACGGTGTAAACGCTATGTTGGAGAACTCTATCAGCAAGTATGAGTCATTCTTGCGTGCTACCGAGGTGGCTGCAGAGGAGTGCTGCTGTGGTGAGTGCTGCGAGCAGACTAATGTTGAACTTAATAACGAGGAGGAGTAAACTATGAAACTAAGCAAGAATTTTACAAATCCTTTGGCAGCAAATAACCCTGTTATCGTTCAGATTTTGGGTATCTGCTCTGCATTGGCAGTAACCGTAAAGTTGGAGCCAGCGTTTGTTATGGGTCTTTCGGTAACTTTCGTATGTGCATTCTCTAACCTTATTATGTCGTTGTTGCGTAATGGTGTTCCATCACGTATTCGTATCATCGTGCAGTTGGTTGTTATCGCAACGTTGGTAATCGTTGTTGACCAGGTGCTTCGCGCGTTTATGTATGATGTATCGAAGCAGCTCTCGGTATATGTTGGTCTTATCATTACTAACTGTATCGTAATGGGTCGCGTTGAGGCATTTGCATTGGGTAACAAGCCTTGGGATGCTTTCGTTGATGGTGTTGCTAACGGTATTGGTTATGCCTTCATCTTGGTGTTGGTAGCCTTCTTCCGTGAGTTGCTCGGTTCGGGTACGCTCTTCGGCTTCGACGTAATCGCACGCTTTGGCTATGTGAACAACTCACTTATGTTGTTCCCACCAATGGCTCTTATCATCATTGGCTGTATCATCTGGGTACACCGTACACTTAATAAGGATTTACAGGAAAAAT
>JADBON010000157.1:0-4017 GCA_015656305.1 Alistipes sp. | reverse complement strand
TCAGGTGCTGACGATACGAAACGCTCGTTCGAGAGCTTCTTCATAACCGATGCAAGGAATCCCTCGTAGTATGTAAGCTCGTCGTTGAGCTTCTTAAGCTCCGCCTCAACATCAATCTTGCCCTCCATAGGTACGAAGTACTGCGTAGTCTTAACGATAAACGCTGCAGCCGTAGCATCCTTCTCCGCAACCTGGTTGATAGCCTTGAGGTTACCCATCTTTACGATAACATCCTCGTACTCCGCAGGGTAGTTCTCATCGGCGATATAGTTAAGCGTGAGAGCCTCCTTCTGTGCGATGTTCTTCTCGCGGCGTACGTTACGGATAGCGGATATAATCTCCTCGGCCAATGCAAAGCGCGCAAGAATCTTCTCGTTAGCCTGCTTCTCAACCTCTGGCATACGTGCAATAGCGATAGAGCATACGTCACCCTCGCTCTTTAGGTCCTGCCAAATCTCCTCGGTTACGAAAGGCATAAATGGATGCAACAAACGCATAAGCATATCGAAGTAGTGCTTTGTGCGTGAGAGTGTTGCAGCGTCGATAGGTGACTGGTATGCTGGCTTAACCATCTCCAAGTACCAACCGCTGAAGTCATCCCAGAACAAGCGGTAAAGCTCGGTAAATGCCTCCGAGATACGATACTGCTCCATATTGTGGTTAACGCGCTCGATGCGCTCTGCCATAACCTCGTCGAACCACTCGATAGCCTCGCGTGCTGATGCTGGCTGCTCGAGGTTAGCATCTACATCCCACATATTTA
Organism: Alistipes sp.; assembly: GCA_015656305.1. Taxonomy (GTDB): domain Bacteria; phylum Bacteroidota; class Bacteroidia; order Bacteroidales; family Rikenellaceae; genus Alistipes. The sequence goes on along the minus strand of JADBON010000157.1, from coordinate 3,254 downwards.
CCAAACGGTAAGCATTCCAAATCTTGTTGCAGAAGTTACGGCCCTGCTCGCACAAAGCCTCGTCGAACATAACGTCGTTACCTGCCGATGCCGACATAAGCATCGCAATACGCATACCATCAGCGCCATACTTCGCGATAAGGTCGAGTGGGTCTGGTGAGTTACCCAACTGCTTCGACATCTTACGGCCGAGCTTATCACGTACGATACCTGTGAAATATACGTTCGAGAATGGTCGCTCGTTGCGCCACTCATAGCCCGCCATAATCATACGTGCAATCCAGAAGAAGATGATGTCTGGACCTGTTACGAGGTCGTTAGTAGGGTAGTAGTAGTTAATCTCCTCGTTGTCAGGGTTGTTGATGCCATCGAAAACAGAGATAGGCCACAACCACGATGAGAACCAAGTATCGAGAACATCCTCATCCTGACGCAAGTCGGCCATAGTGAGCGATGCGTCCTTCTCCTGAGCCAAGCGCAATGCCTCCTCGGCACTCTCCGCAACTACATAACCACCCTTTGGAAGGTAGTATGCTGGGATGCGGTGGCCCCACCACAACTGACGTGAGATACACCAATCCTTGATGTTCTCCATCCAGTGACGATATGTATTCTTATACTTTACAGGAACGAACTTAATGACATCCTCCAATACTGCCTTTGTAGCAGGCTTTGCCAACTCCTCCATAGAGAGGAACCACTGCATAGAGAGCTTTGGCTCGATGGCAACACCCGTACGCTCCGAGTAACCTACGTTGTTGGTATATGGCTCAACCTTCTCCATAAGGCCTGCTGCGGTAAGGTCGCCCTCGATAACGCGGCGGCACTCGAAGCGCTCCATACCAACATACATACCAACCTTATCGTTGATAGTACCATTGTCGTTGAAGATGTCGATAGCCTCCAAGCCATACTTCTCGCCGAGCATATAGTCGTTAACATCGTGTGCTGGGGTAACTTTCAACGCACCAGTACCAAACTCAAGGTCTACGTACTCATCGCGGATGATAGGAATAGAGCGGCCTACCAATGGCACAATAACGCGAGCATCCTTTGCAAGGTGCTGGTAGCGCTCGTCGTTAGGGTTAACGCAGAGTGCAGTATCGCCGAGGATGGTCTCAGGACGTGTTGTAGCAACTACGATATACTCCTCCGAGCCCTCAATCTTATAGCGAAGGTAGTACAACTTACCGTTTGACTCCTTATAGATTACCTCCTCGTCCGAAAGTGCGGTCTGTGCCGATGGGTCCCAGTTTACCATACGTACACCGCGGTAGATGAGGCCCTTGTTGTAGAGGTCAACAAATACCTTCAATACGCTCTCCGAACGCTCCTTATCCATTGTAAAGCAGGTGCGCTCCCAGTCGCACGAAGCACCGAGCTTGCGCAACTGCTGAAGGATGATACCGCCGTGCTTCTCTTTCCACTCCCAGGCGTGAGCAAGGAACTCCTCGCGTGTGAGTGATGACTTGTCGATACCCTCGGCCTTGAGCTTTGCTACAACCTTTGCCTCGGTAGCGATAGATGCGTGGTCGGTACCAGGTACCCAGCAGGCGTTCTTGCCCTGCATACGAGCTCGGCGAATCAATACATCCTGCAAGGTATTGTTGAGCATATGGCCCATATGCAACATACCTGTTACGTTTGGTGGTGGGATTACGATAGTATAAGGCTCGCGAGCATCAGGCTCCGAGTGAAAGAGATTCTCTTTAATCCAGAAGTCGTACCACTTCTGTTCGATTAGTTCGGGTGAATATTTGTCTGCTAACTGCATAGTTTATAGTGTTTTATGATTATTGTCTGGTTGCGTACGCGTATGCCGATGCGTGCATAATGCGCGTACAAGAGGCAAATATATAAAAAAAATATGAAACTCGAAAGTGGAAAGATAAAAAGTTTACGCCTCGGGGAGTTAGTTTCTTTGTGAGGGTGTTCGAGTTTGTGGGGTAAGGTTGGACAAGGAGGGAGGAAAAATAGATGAAAAAAGGCAGGGTTTTACCCTGCCTAAATAGTAGAAATATTGTTCTATTTCACGATACGAGAAAACTACTCGTTGAGGTACTTGAACGCATCCAAACGTGCGGATGTGAGGATGTTGATGCAGCGGCCCATAAAGTCGCCAATCTCAGGTGTTGAGTCGATGAAAATCTCGATAGCAAGCCATAGAGAGTCGTCTACAAGGAAGCTCTTTAAAACCTTGTATTCCTTTGATAATTGGTTAGATACCTCCAAAACTTTTGTGCGATTATTCTCTACCGTATAGATGTTTGGAAGTAGGAGTCGGAGATACTGCTGGTCCTTGCCGCTATTGGTGCAATAGAGGTGGAGACCCTGGCAACGGAAGTGGATATCGCCATCCTGATCAACCTCTGGTTGGTAGCCCTCATAAGTGAGATAATTCTTAACAAGATCGATAACGTTCATAGTGGTAAAATTTAAAAGTTAGTATTTGTTTGATTGCTCTTTTTGTCGGAATCTTGCACTCACAAATGTAGGAAATAATTTTCAGATGTGCAACATTTGGTTTATGAATTTAACACTTTTGTGGGAGCACTTGTTTGTTTGGAATATTTTGCTTATCTTTGTTCGGATAAAGCGCACGTAGGCGCATATGTGTACACGTACATAAACAAAAAACTATTAATACTATGCAGGAAAAACAACAAATTACATCGCTTCCCGACAACGCATATCGCGAGCTTCGTGAGGGCGAACAGTACAACCCTGTTATGGGTGCAGAGCAGACTCCTGTGGAGGTTACTCCATATTCGGTGTCTATTGGTATTCTTATGGCCGTTCTCTTCTCGGCTGCTGCGGCTTACCTCGGACTTAAGGTGGGTCAGGTATTCGAGGCTGCTATTCCTATCGCTATTATCGCAGTAGGTCTTGGTCAGATGCGTGGCAAGAAGAATATGCTCGGTCAGAATGTTATTATTCAGTCTATTGGTGCATCGTCGGGTGTTATCGTTGCGGGTGCTATCTTCACGCTGCCAGCGCTCTATATCCTCGGTCTTGATGCACAGTTCTATCAGGTATTCCTCTCATCATTGTTGGGTGGTATCCTTGGTATCGTGTTGCTCATCCCATTCCGTAAGTACTTCGTGAAGGAGATGCACGGTAAGTATCCTTTCCCAGAGGCTACGGCTACTACCGAGGTGCTTGTATCGGGTGAGAAGGGTGGCTCACAGGCTAAGATTCTCGTTACGGCAGGTCTTATTGGTGGTCTTTACGACTTTATCGTCTCAACCTTCGGT
>JADBON010000028.1:0-9636 GCA_015656305.1 Alistipes sp. | reverse complement strand
CTACGTGGCTGATGGCAAGCGTCTGTCGCAACGTGACACATTTATAGAGGTCTACACCATTATGGGCCTAACGTATCGCGCACGCTGCACCATACATCGGTGGATGGAGGGCGTGACGCTCGACGAAGCGGTGATAAATGGCGTACGTGACTATCGTAGGTTAAGTCAGCTATTCGACCGAATGGCTCTTGAGCAACTACAGTGTGGCAAGCCTCACGGCGACATATCGCCAGAGAATATTATACTATACAAGGGTGGGATGCGACTCATAGATGTAGACGACATCGTAATACCACAACTATCTCATAGCGACCAAGTTACGGATGTTACGGGAAACCCACGATTTATACCCCAGAGGGGCGATATTCTGCATCCAAGTCAGGAGGATGACAACTACGCCATAGCACTACTCTCAACGCTCCTCGCGGCAATAAGCCACTACACCGAGCAATCTACCGATGAGATAAGCGCACAACGAATGATACCCTGGCAACTGATAGATGGTGTCATTATGCCTAATGCCGAAAGCCTCGAAATAGCAAAGCAGAAGCTTCGCGAGGTGGGAGATATGGCGCATTACAACATCGCAGATGCACTCTCGAAGGGGTGCATAGACAGCGCACTAATAGTACAATCCCTTACGGCCGAAAATCGCATAGCCGAAGTTAAACGTGAGATATAAATTCTTGGCGTTGTGAAAGTTATACTTCGTGAGTGCGAGGCTCACAGGACCTATCGGAGTGTGGTAGATAAGCGATAGGTCGGACATATAGTGCATCACCTCACCCTCGAACTTATCCCTGAACATAGCGTACATACTGAAGCGTGCAAAGAGGTTGCCCCATAGGCGCACCGTAGGCATAACACCCACACCGAGGTATCTATCGGCGCGGAACTCGGGCATATATATCATCCTCGAGTGCAGCAACGGAGCATAGTGTGGCGATGAGAGTAGCGTGGCCTCGCGAGAGTCAAACACAGGGTGTGTGGTATAGACTCCCTCGACAGAGTAACCGAGGGTAAGGGCTTGATGTGGAAGGAGATTGAGGTAATGCTCCCACTCCGCCTTAACACCCCACCACTGACGAATCATATTAACCTTCTCGGCAGGTGTTTGCAACGCCGCATCAGCACGTGAGGTACGCTTATCACGTCCATAGACATATATCGCCGAGGCGCATAGGTGTGTGCCACGCGTTGGGAATAGTGGCTTGTTGAGTGTCGAACGCTCAAGGATTATTGCCGAAGCGAGGTAGTCGAAATGGGTGTACTGACGCTTCTCATACCCCGCCATATTATATCTATAACTGTTGCGACCTCCGTTGATACGCAGCTCCGCAACGCTCTTACGCTCGAAGGCTGAACCTACGGCCAGCGACACGAAACCCTCCATCATACGCATAGGCTCCGAATTATCGACACTCGTGAGGTTGCCAAAGTTGCCATAGAGCGTATTATGGATGTTGAAGTTGAGAGAGTAGTCGAAATATAGCGGTTTGTCGTAAATCAACGTTGTGCGACCCTTGAGGCGTGCCATAGTGTAGATAGGACCAAGCAACGCATCGAGCGAGATAGTCTGCTCTACCCTACCGAGAGTGTTATATTGCAGACCTACGTAGGCTTGGTTGAAGGCCGTAGAGGAGATGTTACCACCTATAAGGATATCCAAATTAGGGCGTACTGAGAGCGGTAACGTGACATCGTAACGCTCCGTAGTGTGGTTATAGCTGAACGTAGGGAAGTCGCTACGCATAGCGCTATTGGCCAACATCGAGAGGTAGTTATCGCTAAGCTCCTCGGCGTGCAGCGGAAGGGTGTCGTTGGCACGTGTGTGGCCAATGTTCATCATACGCTCCACATTCTCACGCTGTCCATCGTTGAGGCCCTCGATAGTAACCTCGCCAATAAAGGCCTTCGGGCAGCGACGGCGAAACTCCACACGGCGCTGCTTATACTCCTCCTTGGTCATACGGCGCTTTACGAGAGCCTTTATCTCGGGCATACGCTCCAGAGCATCGTTATATCCCTGCGCCATAATCTCGGCAGCACTATCGAAATCCAACACCGAACGCTCCACGTTGCGACTTATAAGCACCGAGCGTTCAGCGGGCATATCGAAGTCCGAAGGCTTGGTGATAAGCGACATAACTTGCTCTACGACAGAGGAGTGCTTATTCAGATTCAGATGTGACCCCATATCGGTACACACCGCACCTATAAGGATATCGGGGTGGAAGGCCTCGTCGAGGCTGCGCCACGGGAAGTTATCGTAGCAGCCACCATCACACATAAGCACCGAGTCTATCTCCACAGGAGGAAACGCTACGGGAAGAGCCATCGACGCGCGTATGGCACGTGCCAAGTCGCCACTGCGAAGCTCCACAGCGCGATGCTGCGACATATCGGTTGCGACGCATCGGAAGGGTATCATCAACCTATCGAAGTTGCCTTCGGCACCCGTAGAGGCCTGCGCAAAGAAGGAGTTGAGAGCAAGGTCTATCTCCGAGGTGTTCATCACCGAACCTGGAAGAACGATGCGATGGCGTAGCTCCGAGTCGGACGTTAGACGTACGTCGATTGGCACACGTATCATACTCGTAACACGCTCTTTGTCAATATAGTAGTAGTTGAAACGAGGACTTATATTTCCGCTAACCCAGCGTGCTATATCTCCCGACAAGGCTACCTCCTCCATCTCCTCGATGGTATATCCCGAGGCGTAAAGACCGCCGATAATCGAACCCATAGAGGTACCCGAAATGTAGTCGATAGGGATGCCATTCTCCTCCAAAGCACGTAGCACTCCAATGTGGTAGAGTCCCTTGGCTCCACCGCCACTCATCACCACACCGACACTCTGCGCCCACGAAGATAGAGGCAAGAGTAGCAAAAAGGTAATTATTATAGTGTAAAACCTTTTCATTTGTAAAAAATAATCGTAACTTTGTACGTTGAATATTATGTGTATGTATGTCGCCTAACTGCATACAAAGTTAATACAATAACACGTCATAAACAATACGAACTATATATGATTAACAAAATTGAAGAGCTTTTAGCCGAAATTGAGGCTTTCGCACCTCAGAGCGCTGCGGATGTTGAGGCATTCCGTATTAAGATTCTCGGTAAGAAGGGCGTACTTGGCGCACTGATGGAGGAGTTTAAGAGCGTTCCTGCGGAGCAGAAGCGTGAGTTGGGACAGCGTCTTAACCACCTCAAGAATGTGGCAACAGAGCGTATAAACACCCTCAAGGAGGAGATTGGCAACGCTGCGGCAATGAACGCATCGAAGATTGATGATATGACACGTCCTGGCTCGGTGGAGTCGGTAGGCTCACGCCACCCTATCTCTATCGTGAAGCAGGAGATTGAGAGCATCTTCTCTCGCCTCGGATATACCATCGCTGATGGCCCAGAGATTGAGGATGACTGGCACGTATTCTCGGCCCTCAACTTCCCACCAGAGCATCCAGCACGCGATATGCAGGATACGTTCTTCATCGAGAGCAACCCTGATGTGGTGTTGCGTACCCACACCTCGTCGATTCAGGTGCGTACTATGGAGCGTCAGAAGCCTCCTATTCGTGTTATCTGCCCAGGTCGCGTGTTCCGTAACGAGGCTATCTCATATCGCGCACACTGCATCTTCCACCAGATTGAGGGTTTGTATATCGACCGCAATGTGTCGTTTGCTGATATGAAGCAGTCGTTGCTCTACTTCGCCAAGGAGCTTTTCGGTGAGCAGGCACAGATTCGTATGCGTCCTTCGTACTTACCATTTACGGAGCCATCGGCCGAGGTGGATGTATCTTGCTCGATCTGCGGCGGTAAGGGCTGTGGCGTATGTAAGGGTACTGGTTGGTTGGAGATTATGGGTTGCGGTATGGTCGACCCTAATGTCTTGGAGTACAACAATATCGACCCTAAGGAGTTCTCGGGCTTCGCGTTTGGTATGGGTATTGAGCGTATCGCAATGCTCAAGTATGGCGTGGGTGACTTGCGTCTATATTTCGAGAACGATGTTCGCTTCCTAAACCAGTTCGAGAGCGCACTATAACAGATATCTAACACAACTTAAGAGTGGCTAAAACTACATAATTTTTTAGCCACTCTTAACGTTAAATAGGGGCTATGAGAGGGGTAGTAAAATATATCATAATGGCACTCATTGCGGTGGTTATTACTGCTGTGGGCAACCAAAGTATGGCTGCCCGTAGGGGTGGCGTTCATCTCCCAGACTCGCTCTCGAATACCTATCTTCATACCGATGCGCTGAAGCGTCTGGTAATTCACCGCGACACCGCGGAGGCAAGGCGTATATGGCACGAGATTTTAGAACGAGATAGCACCTATGGCCCTGCGCTGATGTACATTAGTAGAACCGAACACACACCACACGAGGCTTTGGAGTATGCTCGTAGGGCGTTTGTTGCGGATACTACAAATAAGTGGTACACAGAGCATTATGCCACAAAACTTGTCGAAGCACGTCAATATACACGTGCTATACCTATCTTCCGACGTCTGATGCGTCTGGATCCCCGAAACCTGCAATCCTACCACGCACTTGCCATCATCTATGGCTCGTCGGGAATGCCATATTCGGCAATTGCAATCCTCGATAGCGCGGAGTTGCGTATGGGATATAACCACTATCTCGCGGAGATTAAGCACTCGCTGCTGCTCGACACACGACAGTATGAGCGTGCCATAGCGGAGGGTAAGCGACGTAGCGTGGAGATGCCCTACGATATTGAGGCACGCAGAGCCTTAGCCGAGACCTATGACATTGCGGGTAAGGACTCGCTGGCACGTGTGACGTGGGAGGAGGCATTCCGTATGGATACCACAAACCTTGAAAGCATAGAGGCCATCGCGAACTTCTACTACTCGAAGGGTGAGACACAACGTATGTTCGACTACGAGGAGTTGTTGTTCCGTAGTGGCGAGGTGACGGTCGAGGAGAAGATACATCGTCTGGGACAATATACGGCAAACCATAACTTCTACGCCAAGAACTACATCCGTATCGGAGCCATCATACAACGTATGGCTATCGACTATCCCAATAACCGCGAGGTGGTGAATGTCTATGCCGAGCATATGATAGCCCTGGGCGACCACGACCAGGCATTAGAGCTACTACGCCGACACCTCGACAACGAGGCTACAACGGCCGAAGATTACATCTACCTATTGCAGTTGGAGCGATATCTGGGACGTGAGGAGTTGGTTGCGGAGGACCATAAGAGGGCTTTAGAGCGCTTCTCGGAGGATGAAACGATGCTTACCTACACCGCATACCTACTGACCGAAAAAGAGGATTACAAGGGCGCTATTGCGATGTACAGAGAGGGACTGAAGCGTGCTACGGCAGATGAGAAACGTAGCGAGCTGTGGGGTAGCATCGGAGATGTATATCACGAGATGGGCAACGATAAGGCGGCATTCAAGGCCTATCGTAAGGCACTCGACTATAACGCAAATAACATCCTTGTGCTGAACAACTACGCCTACTTCCTAAGTCTTAAGAATCAGGAGCTGGAGCGTGCGTTGGAGATGTCCTACCGCGCGATGAGTGGCGAGCCAGGGAATGCGGCATACGTGGATACCTACGCCTGGATACTCCACCTCTTGGGCCGTAACGACGAGGCTAAAACATATATGCGTCAGGCACTTACCATAAGTTCGCAGCGTGATGCGTCGCTGCTATGCCACTACGGCGATATCCTCTGGGCATTGGGCGAGAAGTTTATGGCCGAGACATACTGGAAAAAGGCCATAGAGCGTGGCTACGACAGCGCAGAGATGGAGGCACATATAGCCGAGATAAAAGCAAATACCAAACAATAGACCACACACACAATGAGTAGACTCTTTTCATATATCTTAACGTTAGTTGCGCTACTATTTGTCGCTACCCTACCACTCTCGGCACAGGATAAGAAGACCGAGGAGCAGCGTAAGCGTACCGAGCAGTATAAGCGAGAGTTGCAGAAACTTACCGCAGAGGTCGAGAACCTCAAAAAAGAGAAGAAGAGTGCCTCGAAGGAGGTGCAGGCCTTGGAACGTGAGGTAAGACTACGCAACGACTACATCGGCGAGGTGAACGAGGAGCGTGAGGTAGTAGAGAGGGTGATGAAGGGCTGCGAAACGACGATAGACTCGCTGGAGCAGGTATTGCAACACAACCGCGAGATATATGCCGAGGCGGTGCGTGTGGCATACCGCAACCATACGCGACAGAACAACTCAAACTACATCCTCGCATCGCAGAGCATAACCGAGGCGGCACGCCGTAAGGCCGAGATAGAACATATCACAGCAAGCCGTAAGGCATTGGCAGATACTATATTAGCACAGACAATGTTGCTCGATGAGCAGCGCCAGCAACTCGAGATACGTAACAACCAACTCGACTCCCTATCGTCGGTATTGGACAAGGAGCGCCGTAAGTTGGAGGATAGCCGTACCGCGGCACAACGTGCCTACAACAAACTCACAAAGCGTGAGAAGGAGGCTATAAACGAGCAGCGTAAGCAACAGAAGCAGTATGACGAGGCGGTGGCACAGTTGCAGAAGATGCTCAAGGGAAATAAGGTGGGTGCGGGATTCTCGCGTAACACCAAGGGCTTGAACCTCCCTGTGGAGGGTGGCGAGCTGACGGAGCAGGGCTTCGGAGGTACCATCACAGGACCAAAGGGTGCTGCCGTGAGGACCATTCACGAGGGTATTGTGCAGGATATACAGTATAAGAAACTTACCAATAAGTACACCATATTCCTCGGCTACAACGAGTATCTTGTGACCTACACAAACCTCTCGTCGGTGAGCGTTAAGAAGGGCGATGTGGTGAAGAAGGACCAGAAGATTGGTGTGATAGGTAGCGGCATCGAGAGTGGCGATAAGCCCTATGTGCGTATTGCAATCTACGACTGCGAGACCAAGAAACCTCTCACCGTATCATCATTCTTCAAAAAGAAATAACTAACCCCAACTAATTGACTTTCAGTGCAATGATACATTTCTACAACCAAGATTCGAACTACCTTCCAACCAAGCGTCTGGTGCTTCGCCGATGGATTGAGGAGGTTATACGTAGCGAGGGCTATGAGGCGGGCGAGATAAACTATATCTTCTGCTCGTCGGAGTATCATCGCCAGATGAACCGCGACTTCCTCGGTCACGACTACTTCACCGATGTCATTACCTTCGAGGAGCGCGAAAGTAGGGTAGAGGAGGGCATCGTAGCGGGCGAAGTATACATCGACGTGGCTACGGTGACGGACAACGCAGCGTTGTATAACTCTCTGCCTATCAACGAGATGCGTCGCATCATAGTACACGGAGCACTGCACCTCTGCGGACATAAGGATAAGACGGCGTGGGCAGAGAAGAATATGCGACGTATGGAGAACAAATACCTCAAACTACTACGCGAGAAGTATCTATGAAACTGCAATACGATATAGTCGTAATCGGCGCAGGACACGCAGGATGTGAGGCAGCCTCGGCAGCAGCACGTCTTGGTTCACGCACACTGCTCATAACCATTGATATGGAGAAGATAGCAGCGATGTCGTGTAACCCTGCCGTGGGTGGCGTTGCAAAAGGTCAGATAGTCAGAGAGATAGATGCTCTCGGCGGTAAGATGGGACGTATCACCGACCTCAGCACCATACAGTTCCGAATGCTCAACCGCTCGAAGGGCGCAGCGATGTGGAGCCCACGTGCGCAGTGCGACAAGGCGAAGTTCTCACGCTTGTGGCGCAAGAGCCTTGAGAACACCAAAAACCTCTATCTGTGGCAAGATTCTGTGACGGAGATACTCATAGACCATACGGCGGAGAAACCGCGTGTAAGGGGCGTTAAAACGCGAATGGGAGTGGAGATAGAGTGCCGTAGGGTAGTGCTTACTGCGGGAACGTTCCTCGAGGGTGTGATGCACTGCGGCGAGGCACAGGCCGAGGGTGGTAGAGCGGGCGACCAAGCGGCACACGGCATCACAGCACAGCTCGTAGCACTCGGATTCGAGCAGGGTAGGATGAAGACAGGTACGCCAGCACGTCTTGATGCTCGCACCATAAACTTCGACGCTCTGGAGATGCAGGAGGGCGATGTGGAGCCAGGTAAATTCTCCTATGACACTGATACAGAGGTGGTTAGGGAGCAGATGCCTTGCTTTATGGTATATACTTCGAAGCGCGTACACGACATACTACGTACGGGATTTGACCGTTCGCCACTCTTCAACGGTACGATATCGGGCATAGGACCACGCTACTGCCCAAGCATCGAGGATAAGCTACGTACCTTCGCCGAGAAGGAGCAGCATCAGCTATTCCTGGAGCCAGAGGGTAGAGATACGAATGAGTACTACCTCAATGGCTTCTCATCGTCGCTGCCTTATGAGGTGCAGCTCGAGGCGCTACGTAACATCGTGGGTTTGGAGGATGTTCACGTATATCGCCCTGGATATGCTATCGAGTATGACTACTTCCCACCTACACAGCTACACCATACGCTCGAGACAAAACTCGTCGAGGGCCTCTACTTCGCAGGTCAGGTAAATGGAACTACGGGATATGAGGAGGCTGCGGCACAGGGACTGATGGCGGGTATCAACGCGCATCGCTCACTGCAGGGTGAGGAGAGCATTGTGCTTCAGCGCGATGAGGCATACATAGGTGTGCTGATTGATGACCTTGTGACAAAGGGTGTCGATGAGCCTTATCGTATGTTTACATCACGAGCAGAGTATAGAATATTGTTACGTCAGGATAATGCCGATGCACGACTTACGCCTTTGGGTTATAAAATTGGCCTTGTTGGCGAGGAGAAGTATGAAAATCTGTGCAAAAAAAATGCGGCCGTAGAATCGCTTATTTCGATGCTCCGTAAGAGTCCGGTGAAAATAGGCGAAATTGACGACTATTTAATTTCTATTGGTGAGGAGCCTTTGTCGGAGGGAAAAAAGCTCTATGATATCATTTTGCGTAGCAATGTGAAGATTGAAGAGCTACGAAAAGTCGCGAAGCGTCTGGAGAAGTATATCGCAGATGAGGGCCTCGAGAGGGAGGTGCTGGAGCAGGCGGAGATACAGATTAAGTATCGAGGATATATCGAGAGGGAGAAGTACTACGCCGATAAGATGCATAGATTAGAGAGCATCGCTATACCTACGGAGTTCGACTATGGGGCGTTGCAGTCGCTGACTATTGAGGCTCGCCAGAAGCTGTCGAGGATAAGGCCTACGACAATAGGTCAGGCGAGTAGAATCCCTGGAGTGTCGCCTGCGGATATCAACGTGTTGTTGGTGAAATTTGGACTATAGGGTACTGAAATAATGTAATATAAGAGGAGTGTTCCACGTTGAACGCTCTTTTTTTTTGGGGGGGGGTGGAGAATAGGGAGATTAGGGAGTTTAAGGAGAATAGGGAAGATAGGGAGTTTAAAGACCTTAGGGAGCGAGAGGGTAATTTCTTGTCAGAGTTGTACAGATGTGGCGCTGACACGAAAAAGCCACCGATGGGTAGTACTTGACGTACGTCCCATTGGTGGCGTTGACTGAAACGTCACAGATGTGCCGCTATCACAAGAAATTCAAGAAATTAGAGAACCTCTACGTTCCAGTTG
>JADBON010000012.1:0-13872 GCA_015656305.1 Alistipes sp. | reverse complement strand
TAAGCACCAAGAATAGGATTGTATTATAGGCGAATTGTCCTTATCTTTGCTGACGATACGATTTTATTAACCTTAGGAGTATCAGGACTTGTGATAATCAAGAGTGAAAGGGGCGTAAATTTAGGCGTAAAAAAGTAAATCCCCTCCACACTGCTGTGTAGAAGGGATTTTAGAGGTCTGAAGCGGATTCGAACCGCTGTAGACGGTTTTGCAGACCGTTGGTTAAGCCACTCGCCCATCAGACCGTTCCGAAATAACAAATTACTTTGTCATTACAGAGTGCAAAGATAGAAACATTTTTCCAATATGCAAAATATTTAGCACGTTTTTTACAAATTATATGTTCTAACCCGCAAAAAATGGTATTAACGTGGTAAGGTGGGTGATATGATTACTAGAATTTTAGCGTGGATACGTTTGCTTTTAGAATAATTATTCGTATATTCGTAGTAGCATTACGCAATATGCAGTGTTTATAGATGGCATTTAGGGCAACGTTTGCTTATCTGCCTGGCTTGAAACCTAATGTATAATATAAACTTTAAAACTATGAAAACAAATTCTGAATTGAGACAAGATGCCAAGATGGCAATGTCGGGCAATTGGGGTGCGGGTATTGCTGTCAGCCTCGTGGGAGGATTGTTGATGTCTCTTATCGCGGTGTTACAGGGAGCGTTTGGTGAGGGCTCTGTTGTTGGAAACCTACTATATAGTGTAGCCTACATCTTCGCCGGTATTCCAATTAGTTATGGTATCTACTATGCCTATTTGAGATTCTGCCGCGAGGGGTCGCTCCAGGTAGCAAACATCTTTGGTATGTTCAATGATAGGTACTACATTAAGTCGGTGACTCTTGGTCTGCTTGTATCTATATATACAGTATTGTGGACACTGTTGCTCATCGTGCCAGGTATCATCAAGAGCTTCTCTTACTTCTTGGCGCCTTTCATCCTCTTCGACAATCCTGAGTTGTCGGCAGAGGAGGCTATATGTCGCAGTATGAAGATGATGCAGGGTCATAAGATGCGCCTCTTCCTCATCACTCTTGGCTTTGCAGGTCTCGCAATATTGTCGGCACTCTTACTCTTTATCCCAATGTTGTGGCTTGCGCCATTCTACCAGACTGTATTCGCAAAGTTTTATCAGGATGTGAAGGCTGAGACGGCTTTCTAATCCATAATGAAAAGTGCAAAACGAAGGGTTGCCCGCATATCGGACAACCCTTTGTTATGTTATTGAGGTATTTATATCTGCTTTCGCATTCGTGCCACGGGGATATCCAGCATCTCACGATACTTCGCAACCGTACGGCGGGCAATCTTATACCCCTTATCGTTGAGGATATCCATAAGGTTTTCGTCCGTTAGCGGATGGCGTTTATCCTCATTATCAATACATTCCGCAAGTATAGTCTTTATCTCGTGACTCGAAACCTCCTCGCCAGATGTGGTCTGCATACCCTCCGAGAAGAGCGACTTCAACAGAATGATTCCAAAGTGTGTTTGGATATACTTACTATTCACCACGCGAGATATTGTCGACACATCGAGGTCGGTGCGATCAGCAATATCCTTCAAAATCATTGGCTTCAGCTTACTCTTATCACCATCCTGGAAGTAGTCACGCTGGAAGTCGAGAATGGTCTGCATCGTGCGCATCAGCGTATCGTGGCGCTGCTTAATCGCCGATATAAACCACTTTGCCGAGTCTATCTTCGACTTTACGAACTGCACAGCCTCCCTATCCTCCGCCTTTATCGTGCCATCGGGAGCCACCATATCGCGCATCATATCGCGGTAGCGGCGTGAGATTCTGACCTCGGGAACACCCGACGTATTCATCGTAAGGCGCATCTGTCCATCGCTATTATCGAGCAGGAAGTCTGGCGTTATGTATGGCGTAGCATCCACGCCACCATCGCTGTACATATTTCCTGGCTTTGGCGAGAGGCTACGTATATACTCTATTGTCTCACGAAAATCCTCCTCGCTGATATCCAGGCGCTGCATAAGACGCTCATAGTGCTTCTTGGCAAAGGCCTCGAAGTGTGAGCTTATAATCTTATGCGCAAGGAGTTTATGTGGCGTATCAAGATGCTGGCGGTTCATCTGCAATAGTAAGCACTCTTGCAAGGTTCGCGCTCCGATTCCCGCTGGTTCAAGCTCCTGGACAATACCAAGAATACGCTCCACCTCCTCAACCGAGACATCCATACCTCGCGTAAAGGCAAGGTCGTCGCTCAACGAGTTGATATCCCTACGCAGATAGCCATCATCATCAATGCTACCTACGATATATATCGCCACTATAAGTTCCTCCTCGCTAAGCGAACGGAAGCGCAGCTGCTCAACGAGATACTCACCAAGCGAGTGACCATCCGAGATATACACAGGGCGTTGCTTATCATCCTTCGAGAAGTTGTTTACACGCGCCTTATACGCTGGTGTATCATCCTCCTTGCCGATATACTCCTCCACGGAAATCTTCTCTGGAGCCTCGTCGCCCTCGCTTTTAGCATCCACATCCTCCTCCAGCACTATATTCTCCTCTATCTCACGTTTTATGCGCTCCTCGAGGAGCATAGTAGGGAGCTCCAGCAGCTTTATCATCTGTATTTGCTGCGGAGATATCTTCGTTTGAAGCGAGATTGTCTGTTGGAGTCTGTGTGCCATATCAAAGTGTTGTTATTAAAAAATAAACGGTCGACCTTGTGGTCGGCCGTTTATTAGGCTTTATGGCTTAGAACTCTGCGTTCTTTGGCGTACGTGGGAATGGGATTACATCGCGAATATTACCCATACCTGTCACGAACAAGAGCAAGCGCTCGAAGCCAAGTCCGAAACCTGAGTGTGGCGCCGAACCCCAACGACGAGTGTCGAGATACCACCACAGCTCCTTACGGCTCATACCTAACTCATCTACTCTTGCACAAAGCTTGCCAAAGTCTGCTTCACGCTCCGAACCACCGATAATTTCTCCAATTTGTGGGAACAAAACGTCCATAGCGCGAACAGTCTTACCATCCTCGTTCTGCTTCATATAGAACGCCTTAATCTCCTTTGGATAGTTGATAAGGATTACAGGACGCTTGAAGTGCTCCTCAACGAGGTAACGCTCGTGCTCTGACTGAAGGTCACAACCCCACTCGCAAGGGAACTCAAACTTCTTGCCCGAAGCCTTCAAAATCTCGATACCCTCAGTGTAGTCGAGGCGTACGAAGTCGTTGTCGAGAACGAACTGAAGACGCTCCAACAAGCCCTTATCCCACATCTTGTTCATAAACTCGAGGTCCTCGCGGCAGTTCTCCATTGCATAGCGAATGAGATACTTCAAGAAATCCTCGGCCAAATCCATATCATCCTGAAGCTCATAGAATGCCATCTCTGGCTCAATCATCCAGAACTCTGCCAAGTGGCGTGGAGTATTCGAGTTCTCGGCGCGGAACGTAGGGCCGAAGGTATAAATCTGTCCCAAAGCCAACGCACCAAGCTCACCCTCCAACTGACCAGACACTGTAAGGCTACAAGGCTTACCGAAGAAGTCCTGTGAGTAGTCTACTGCGCCCTCCTCTGTACGTGGAGGGTTGCTCATATCGAGAGTCGACACGTTGAACATCGCACCAGCACCCTCACAGTCCGAAGCTGTGATAAGTGGAGTGTGGAGGTAGTAGAAACCCTTATCGTTGAAGTACTTGTGGATAGCGAATGCCATAGCGTGGCGAATACGCAACACAGCACCGAAGGTATTTGTACGAGGACGGAGATATGCGATATCGCGCAAGAACTCCAACGAGTGACCCTTCTTCTGAAGAGGGTATGTCTCTGGATCTGCGGTACCATAAATCTCAATCTTCTCGGCCTGTACCTCAACGCCCTGACCAGCGCCAAGCGATGCAACGAGCTTACCATCTACACGAAGACAAGCACCTGTGGTTACACCCTTCAATTCAGCCTCATCAATCTTTGCGAGGTCTACAACAACCTGAATGTTTGCAACTGATGAGCCATCGTTGAGCGCGATGAACGCAACGTTCTTGTTGCCACGCTTTGTACGTACCCATCCCTTGACAGTAACATCTCTGCCGTCGCCCTCCATCTTGAGCATCTCGGCAATTCTAACAAGTTTCATAAGTGTATATTATTTATTTCATTCGTTTCGTTAGTCGGATAACGCCATAATAGGCTACAAAATTACTAATTTTTTTATAAAAGATTGCTGTCTTGCCACTTTTTTATACCTTTGTGATATAGAAAGAGAGAATTAACGCTATGAAAAAGAGCATATATCTACCATTTTTGGTCGTTGCGCTGATGGTTGCAGCGGTTGACGCAGCATTTGCGCAGGCACGTATTGCCCGCACCGAGTTCCTCTGTTACGACAAGCGCGAGGATGCCAAGCGCGACATTCGCACACAGATTGACAAGTACATTGCCATAGCCCCTACGTTGCAGTTCCAGAGCGATGAGGGTGGCGTACGTGCGGTCTACGAGCAGACTATCACCGTTCCCGCATCGTGGAACGACTACAACGCCTACCTACATACGGAGAATATTGGCAATGACTACACAATCTTCGTTAACGGCCGACAGATTTCGCGTCCTATCGACAAGCACACCCCTTCGGAGTTGTTCATCTCGCCATATCTCGACCAGGGCGATAACACCGTGGCTATCGTTGTTGTTGCCGAGCCATATATGTCGACCATCGCCGAGGATATCGCCACGTCGCCACGCACGCAGTTCTCCAACTGCTACATCTTCGCGCAACGCAAGTTGGGTATCTACGATGTCAACATCCGTCTACTCCCCGACTCGTTGAATCGCTTTGCACAGCTACACCTCGACGTTGAGGTTGATAACTCATTTTCTACGGATGAGACTATAGAGGTGGGTTACGACATCTATGCCCCTGACGGCAAGCTGATTGATTATAGCGTTAATGACCTCGCTATGACAGGTTTCTCGCGCGACACGATGCGCTTCAGGCCTTGGGTTTACCACTCCAATCCTAACCGTTGGAGCCCCGCCAACCCAAAACTATATGACCTGATGCTCTACACCAAGCGCAATGGCATTCTTTGGGAGTATATGCCTTTCAAGGTTGGCTTCGCGGAGTATGGCTATAACGATAAGGGCGAGATTACTGCCTTCGGTCAGCCACTTCAACTTAAGGAGTCGAGATACAACGCTGCGGCAGATAGAGCTACCACCGAGAAGGAGGTTAAAGACTTGAAGGCCAAAGGCATAAACTGTCTATCTCCAACCCACCCACAGCCACAGTGGTTCTACGACATCTGCGATAAAGTTGGTATCTACGTTATCGACTGCGCAGCCATCTCCTCGCCTACGGGGGCAGATGACCGCACCATATCTGGCACACCTACAAATGCTCCTTGGCTCTTGGAGGACTACCTTATGCGCGTTGAGACGATGTACCGCCGTGCGCAAAACCACGCCTGCATCATTGCCTTCCGACTCGCCAACGCCCCATCGGGCAATGGATATAACCTCTACAAAGCCTATGAACTTTTGAAGTCGTTTGGCGACACACGAGCTATCATCTACGATGGAGCCGAAGGTGAGTGGAACACAGATATCGAATAAACAATGAGGGTGCCCCAAACGGGACACCCATTATTATTCGTAAATGAGCATTTTGAGCGTGAGTGCAACGCCAAAGTGGCCGTGTTATGCAACTTCTCTACTCGTGATGATAGGGCTCGTTCTTAAGAATTGTAAACGCACGATAGAGCTGCTCGGTAAATATCGCTCTTACAAGCTGATGCGAGTATGTCATCTTCGAGAGCGAGAGTTTGCTATTTGCCCTCTGATACACCGCATCCGAGAATCCATACGGGCCACCAATGATATATACCAGACGCTTCACGCCCGACGACATACGGCGTTGCATAAGCTCCGCAAACTCAATAGAGCGCAACTCCGCACCGTGCTCATCGAGCAGCGCCACGTGGTCCGAATCGTTTATAAGACGTAGTATCGCCTCACCCTCCAGACGCTTCTGCTCCGCCTCCGAGAGTTTGCGCGTATTACGCACATCGGCAATCGTGGTGATAGCAAAACGCACATAGTGATTGATGCGCTTGGTGTACATCGCTACCAACGCCTCAACCTCCTTCATATCGGTTTTACCTACGACAATAAGCTCTACATTCATACCCTTCGTCGCTTTATCCTCCTGCCTTTTTGCACTTATATCCCGCCTTCGCGAGCAACTCGAGGACTCTGTCGCGGTGGTCACCCTGGATGATAATCTCACCATCCTTCGCCGTACCTCCCACGCCACAGCTCTTCTTCAGCTCCTTACCCAGCTGCGACAAATCCTCCTCCGAGCCTACGAAGCCACGCACCACCGTAGCCACACGACCACCCTTGAGTCTATCGAGCCATATCTTAAGATTCTGCTTCTCTGGGGCAAGTGTTGCCACCTCATCCTCACCCTCGGTTGTATAGTTAAAGTCGGGGTTTGTCGAGAATACCACACCCAGACGCTCTTTCCAATCTGACATATCGTTTTAAATTTTGGCTATAAGTTCCACAAAGTTACGAATTTTTTTATAACTTTACCCTATGAAACCAAAGAAACGCTTTAGCCGTCGCCGCAATCTTGCGGCATACAATCCCCAGCAACTTCCCGACATCCTTCCTCCCGAGGATGATAGATACCTTGTGAAGGTATATGTCGAGGGCTATGAGGATGTTGCCTTCTGGCGCTCTATTTTCGACCATTTCCGCAATCCATATCTTCGTTTTGAGATTTCGGTACCCAATCGTGATGACCTCCCCAAGGGTAAGAAGGTGCTTATGTCGATGATTGGCAAGACGAATATGGAGAGCGTCTTACTCTGCGTAGACTCCGATTTCGACTACCTCTTTGACGGTAGCACGGAACAGTCGCGCGAGATTCTCGCGGCGGAGAATATGTTCCACACATATACCTATGCCACCGAAAATTACCTCTGCTATGCCCCCTCCCTACGTAACGTCTGTGTCAAGGCTACGAAGAACGATATGCGTATCTTCGATTTCGAGCGATTTATGGCCGCCTACTCTCGCGCCATATACCCACTCTTTTTGTGGTATGTCTACTCCGCACAGCTATCCCACGAGAGCGTCTTCACGTTGGCCGAGTTCCGCGCCTCGGTACGTCTCGGCTATGTCGACATTCGCCGCAATGGCGAGAATACCCTCGCGTGGCTTGAGCGTAACGTCGAGCGTCGCCGCATAACCCTCGAACGCGATAACCCCGATATGATTGAGGCGGTAGAGGCCTTTGGCGAGAGGCTCAAGAGTAAGGGCGTGGAGAGTGACAACTGCTACCTCTATATGCACGGACATACGCTTATGGACAACGTCACGATGCCACTCCTTATGGCTGTTTGCGACAAACTCCGCCAGCTCTCTGTTGCCAAGATTCACAACTCGAAGGTCGAGGGCGTGGCACTTAAGAATGAGCTTAGCAACTACACCAACACGCTTCGCTCCATCCGCGATGTGCTTCTCGATAACGAGAACTACACCTCGTGTCCGCTCTACAAGCAACTTCGTGACGATATCCAGACATATCTCGATATTATGATTGGTCGCATCAAGGCCGAGCGCCCTGCGCCAGTGTCGCTACGCTGCAACTTCGAGCCATAATCACACCTCGAAAAGCCACAAACAAATATCCATAAATAGTACTTTTAGGGCCTTTTTATGCACAAAAAAGGCCCTAAAACTTTGTTATTTGCATATTTTCATATACTTCCCCTCAAAAAATGCTTGTATTTTAAATATATTTGCGTATATTTGTATTGCCAAACATAATAAGAATCGAGTTAAAAATAACCCATAAACTTAAATAATATGTCAAATCAGTGCCCGGCTACTTGCCACTCTTATACCCTTGAGCCTGAAGCAGGTTTCTCCCTATTAAATCTTAAGGCGGGAGAGAAGATGGTGGTCGAACGTGGTGACTCAAATTGCATCCTGTTCCTCACCTCTGGAAACTTTGAGATTACCTCCGAGGAGCGTCGTGATTACACGGTACGCGAAGGTCACTTCGTATTCTGCTTCCGCGCATACCAGTATGAGGTCACAGCAATTACAGACGTGGAGATTGTCCGTGCGCATTTCATCGCAGCAGGTGCGGCGTGCGACATCATTCCGTTCAATAGCATCGTAGGTAAGATTAAGAAGATAAACTACAAATTCACACAGGTTGCGATGAACGAGCCTATGATGTGCTTGTTGCAATCTATGAAGCTGTATCTTGCTAACTCGATGAAGTGCAACCACTTGCACCGCGCGAAGATTCAGGAGATGTTCGTCATCTTCAAGTTCTTCTACACCCCACAGGTACAGCTCCGCACCTTCTACAACCTCTTCGACCGCAACCAGTCGTTTGTATCGTTGGTGCGCAACAACGCCCCACGTGTTAAGACTGTTGAGGAGTTGGCCGACATCTGTGGTTTCAGCATCCAGCACTTCAATAATATGTTCAAGCAGGAGTTCCACGACACGCCATATAGTTGGATGCAGAAGCAGCGTATCTTGGAGATTGAGCGCCTACTTACCGAGACAAACGTTCCGCTTAAGAGCATCATCAAGATGTATAGCTTCACCAACCACGGTCACTTTGCACTCTTCTGTCGTAAGTATCTGAAGAAGACTCCTTTGAAGATTCGTAAGGAGGCACGCGCCAAGCGCGAGGGCCAGCCACAGGAGCAGGGCGAATAGGCTTTACCTATTATATATATGGGCAGTTGCATTGTTGCAGCTGCCCATTTTGTTTTACACCACCACGACACCGCGCACCACGCCCACACGCTATCCGTGCCCCTCTGCGCAACACGACACTGCACTCACGCCACTCCCCGCACGCCACTCTGCACACCAACAAAAAATGAGACCGACCTAAATCTCTTTAGTCGGTCCCATCATATTGATTTCAATTTCCTATTCACCTTTAGCGGCGCTTACTCCCCACCGCCTTCAGACTTTGGAGCCTCCTCCTTTGGCGTTGGCTTAAGGAACTTCATATGTGTCATAAGTGCGCTCATCGCCTTTTGCGGACTCTCACTCTTTGATTCCGCCGCCGCTGGCGCAGGTGCTGGCGACTCGGCAGGTGTAGACTCCTCTGATGCAGGCGTTGATGTTGGTGCAGGCTCAGGGGCTGGCGCAGAAACTGGTGCAGGATCATCCTCCGCCGTCGTTGCAGGCTCCTGCTTATCCTCCCTCGCAGGCGTTACAGCCTCCGCCGGAGCAATCACCTCATCTTTAGCCACCTCATCTTGACCCTTAGAGCCACCTTCGAGAGCGCTTATCACCTTATGTAGCCTTTCGGACTTACTTGTCACCTCGTTAGTAATAAGCTCCACGGTCTTCACGCGCATCGTCAACTCCCACTCCAATGCTTTGAGACTCAAGGTCTTCTCATCAACCTCCGCCTTCAGCTTAACCAAATACTCCTCATAGTTCTTGATAATAGACTCCAAGGCATCACGCTCTTTCTGCAGACGTAAAATCTCGGCATTTCTACTATCCTCCTGCTCAAGCTGTCCCAAAAGGTTATCTACAGTACTCTTGAATCTTTGTAGCGTAACAGAAGGAGTGGCAAAATGGTCAATATGCTCGGTTGGACCAAGAATCAACTTTATCTTCTGTGGGAACTCCTCGATTGCCTTAATTGGCACGATAGGCATACGCTTATCCACCGCATAACACAATTCTCTGAATACCCAATCCGAATTACACGCACTCTCGGTAAGCACCACAACAAAGATATGCGACTCGTCAATCGCCTTTGCGATAGACTCCACGAAGTCCTTACTTGACTCAATAGAGGTCTCGTCGAACCACACTTTAAGTCGGTCATCGCCATACTCCTCAAGTTGTTTCTTTACTTGAGAGACGAGACCCTCCTTGCCTTTTTGATAATCGGCACGTGCATAGCTTATAAACGCTTGGTAACTCATATTGCCAAGTTGGTTTTAGGTTAGAGGAAATTGTTAATCTCGCTATGCTCGCATCTCGTTAGCGAAGTCCTGACGCATACTCAATACAAGGTTCACCAAACGGAGGAGAATTCTCTTAAGCTGTGCGTCGTTCTTGTCGATAAAGACCTCACAAGATGCGTGAGTATCCTCCTTATCCAAGTAGATCTTACCAACCTTATAATCCTTAGTAAGCTTATTAGCAACGAAGTGAGCCTTTGCAAACTCCTCCTCGTTCTCCAAAGACCAGAAGCCTGGGAGCAATACGCGAAGATAGATATCGTCCTTCTCTGGAGCAATTACATACAAAGTGCAGCCCTGAGCCTTGAACTTGATATCGCCATCATCATCATAAGTTGGAACGTAACCCTCTTCCTGAAGGATTCTGTAACATACATTTTTCATAATCTTAAGGTATTAGTTAGTTTTAAGTTTTTGTTTTGGCATAAATTTTGGTGCCAGACCTTTGAATTTCCTCTATATTATATACAGAGGTGGCAACCCGAATGTTTCTACCATAGTGGTACTACAAAATTAAAAAATATTTTTCAATTAAACAACACTCTCTCCAACAATTTTATCCTCTTCGACATCGGCCACCTCCCACACATAATGAATGTTCTTCAAGAAATAAGCATAAAACATATAACCTAAAATAGCCAAATATATTGTAACGTGAAATATTGACGTACAATGCGAAATATCAATATGTTAAGCACTGCTATACGACTAAATATCTGCTAATATAGATACCATTATACGGCCAATAAAGGGGGCAAAGGGGTAAATTATTTTGCAGTTATTAATATTTATACTACCTTTGTATTGTAAAAAGGTCGCAATTTACACCTTGAATTTTAAAATTTTAGCACTATGACAGAGTTTATTATCAACATAAATAATGGTTTAATATCAACAGGAAATATGTCACCTATCGACAACTCGGAGGTACGAGAATTAGGTTTTACTATCAACGAAACAGAGATGATTATACAATTCATACAGCGTCGTGACGGCCGACTAAAGGTTGCCGACAAACGAGAAGAGGAGCGGTTCTATAACACTATCCAACAAGCAATTACAGAGAATCTCTCTATGGATGAGATGGCGCAGCGTTGCTGTGTTTCGCTCTCAACCTTCAAGCGTCGTTTCAAGGAGTGGATTGGCGGCTCGCCTCACGAATGGATAATTGCAAAGCGTATGGAACTTGCCCACAAGATTCTCAGCGAGAGGGACATCACCATCTCCTCGCTTGCGAAATTATGTGGCTACAACAACGTCTCACACTTCATTGAGGTATTCAAGAAGCACTACAACATCACTCCGCATATGCTTCGCAAGCAACTTTCGGAAAAGAAAAAGCTCACCGCAAAAGACGATGAGCTTCAATAAGTTATCCCTCAAAAACACTACTTATCCTTCGAGCCAAGCAGACCTTTGAGATTCTTTGCCCATAGGTTCTTTGCACGTAGCACCTGCTCGATAATATCTCTCACAGCACCCCTACCACCATTATACTCCGACACATAGCGCGATGCCTCAACGACCTCCATCGCTGCATCAGCAGGGCAAACAGGAATACCCACAAGATGCATACACTCCAAGTCTGGTATATCATCACCCATATATATAACATTCTCAGCATCAATAGCATAGTCACGCATAAACTCCCTCATCGCCTCGACCTTATCCATACAATCGAGGTACATACGCGTTACGCCCAACATCCTTAGGCGATTCTCCAACATCTTACCTCTTCCGCCCGAGATAACGCAAATCTTCACACCCTCACGCAGTGCATAGGCTATAGCATAACCATCTTTTGCGTAGTAGGTACGCACGAAATCGCCATCCGGAAGCGGTGTAATACCACCGTCGGTCATCACGCCATCAACATCCAAAACCAGAGCCTCGACACGTGCTACATCTTCTTTGAAGTTTCCCATATACTATCTGTTAAATCCTTATAAATTCGTTGTTTAGCCTCATCGCCCTTGAGCATATCGAGATGCGCCATCGTAACACCTCTATCACCTCTCACCGCAGGTCCTGTCTGCACCTCGGCAGGGTTATCCGTTGCCGTTGCTTTGGCCGCAGTCTCCATAATCAGCGGCTTCAGCACATCGAACGATAGCTCCTGGCCATCGACAATACTCGCTCCAATGCCATAGAGATGGTTGGTAAAGTTATTCACAAACACACCCGCAAGATGGATACGTTTTCTGCGCTCCGAATCGGCATATTCCACCTGCGAGGATATCGAACGTGCAAAACTCATCAACACCTCACGTGTCTCCTCGCTATCAGCCTCCACGAACAATGGCACATCATCAAGACGTATGACACGTCCCTTCGTGAAGCTCTGCAACGCATAGAGGATACCACGCTTTCCACCACGCTCTGGTATGGCAATCATCGGCACGCTACCCGCAGTATGCACCACAATAGCATCCTTGGGGAATGGTAAATCCTCCGCTACTGACGCCACCGCCCTATCGCTCACCGAGATGATGTAAATATCTGCCGGAGCTAACTTCTCGCTATCATTCTCCCAGTGGCAACCTCCTATTCGTGCCACCTCCATACCACGCTCACGGTTACGGGCAAATAGCTGAATAAGGTCCACTCCCGCAACGCCACTTATCGCACGCGCCAACGCCTCTGCCACATTTCCCGAGCCTACGATAACCACTCTAAGGCGCTTCTCACGGCGCAGACGCACATCCTCCTCGTTACGTTTCAGACGCCTACGGTCGATACGCTCGAAGCGATGACGATGCTGCAACACGCTACATATCTCACATCCCGTAAGCAGGATGTTCCACGATATCTGCACCCACATAATAAAGAGTGGCACAAAGGCCAAACCACCATAGATGATGTTGTACGAGGTCATCAGCGACTGGAAATAGACATAACCCCACTGCCACAACGAGAGTACCACACCCGCGAAGATACCCGACACAATTGCCGAGCGCCACTGCACAGGCGTATAAGGGAGATATTTATATACCAATGTACACGCCAGCGATGCCAACGTAAGTGCCAACAGGTGGCTCACCAGACTGTTAATTTCAGTCCCGAATCCCGCAAACGAGAGAATGTCCGACGTGATAATAACCGCCATCAACGCCAACACAGGTACAAATATCGCAACAACGATATACGCCGTATAACGATGTATAAATCCACGCCTTTTCGTCACTCCCCACACCCTATTGAACGACTCCTCGGCGGTGCGGAATAGCGTGAATACCATAAATAACAACGCCGCGATACCCACCACTGCCAAGAATCCCGGCTTTATATTCGAGGCTGCCGAGGTAGCAATTTCTACAAGGCGGTCAAGTACCGTATACCAATCCTTCGGCACACTCGCATATAGGATGGCAATACCTCGCTCGAAGACTCCCACACGACCAAGAATTATCAACACTATGGTAAGCAATGGCACAAGTGCAAAGAGCGTATAAAGCGTGAGCGCTGCACTATCTATGATTGTACGGTGCATATTTCTACCTCGCAACGTGTAGTATAGCAAGCGATAGCCACGACGCAGACGACTATGCTCGGCAATATCCACTCTTAGTAGATAGTTGTGTATCAGGTGGTTTATGTGTTTAAATATTTTCATATCACAAAGATAACGGTTTTATGTGAATCACCCAATTCTCGGCACCGATGGTTGTTATGGCAAGCATTCGCTTACCTCCCGCCTTCGCACCTATCGCCTTTCGCACCTCGTCGACCGAGAGTCGCGTATCGCGCTTTAGAATCTCCACACCTACACCCTTCAACTCACGTTTTAGCTCCTTGGGACGGTAATGCTCCATACGCTCTATGGCATACACCCTACCAGGCACGGCACCCGCAGGAAG
>JADBON010000176.1:0-3661 GCA_015656305.1 Alistipes sp. | reverse complement strand
GAGCAATGGCACCTCGACCTCAACGCCACAGAGCGTGCCAGCAGGACAGTTCGTATCGTTCACACGTCTGCACGACGGTAGTAGAATCGGTTCGTTGACCGTTAAGGCCGAGGACGAGAATAACCCTATGTCTGAAATCTATTATGAGTTGCGAATGCGTGCCGAGTATGAGTTCAACTGGACAAATGATCCTATCGAAGTTATGTGTTCGATTGATGGCAAGTACTACTCGACAATACTTCCTGATTTGAAGACGCTCTACAACTCTTCAAATAGGCAGATTACACTTACATACGTTGAGGGACAGTAGGTCATCCCTGACATAATAATAGAGGCTGTGATAGATTGTCACAGCCTCTATTATTTGTTCCTCGATATATAAACTATCTTGCGTGGGGGAATGTCGCGTTGTTGGCCTTTAGTAGGCGGCTCCAACCCGTTGCTCTATCGAACGTAGTATCCCGATATCCAGCACTCTCCAAGCCAAGCGATGCCCACTGGCTCTGGTTTACGAGCATTGCGGTATAGTAAACCCGCTCCACCGCCAATAAATTAGCATCGCATTGGTAGGTGATGGTAGCAGCGGCAGCACTCTTAATACTCTCGGCAGTGCGGATAACATCGCTATGTTGGGTGGCGGCGGCGACCTTTGTGGCGATATCAACGATATCGAAGGCGTAGTCCATACGGTACCACTCCAGGGCCTTTATATCACTCTCCGAGAAGGTCGCATTAACAGGGTAGTAAGCCCCACCAAGCGCCTCATCTAAGTCGGCTGCGGTGAAGCCATAGCGAGCAAGCATAGCATCCGCACCAATAGTCATCTCCTCATCGTAGAGAGCTACCACAACATCCGTAAATTCACGGATGGCATCATTCAGCGCGGCGACATCGCTACACTTGGTCAACGTGTGGTCTATGGCCAATAGATTCTGACTCCACCACATATCGTAATCCTGGTCGAGATAGTGCGTCACAGCCTCCACGATGCTCTTCTCGTCGTACTCCTCCATACCTATCAGACTCTCAAGAATAAGGTATATCTCGCCACTACTAATCGAAGTAACGTGACTTGAGGCAAGATAGTAGTCGGTATATGGCTCCAACTCGGTGATATACTCAATGCTATTCATCAAGCAGCACATCATAAAGCTAAGGCCAAAGTGCGCACCCACGCTCCTAAACGCCTCAGCAATACCACTCAATCCTAAATAGACTGGCTCCTCGTCATCGCGCATAATAGCTCGTGTTACACTGCCCTCCAAGTTGGGGTGGTAGGCGTTACCGTGTCCCATAAAAATGATGACATACTCATCCGCAGGAGCCTCCTCACGCGCCCACGTGATAAACTCCGCGAGGTTTGCGGAGTCATCAATACGGAAGCTATTATCGCTATAAGGCTCGTTGTCAAAACCCTTTGCTGCGTGGTTGTATTGGAAGCGTGTCACGCCGCCATCGCCCGTAGACCACTCCGATTTGTAGTCGTTGCTCCACTTCATCTGTCCCACGATATTGATATGAGGCGGAACATCAAGGAGTGCTACGTTCTTTATTGTCTTCTCGTAGTATTCATCGAGGTCTCTGCCACCACAACCATAGGTCATAATAGTGTAGCTCCTAATCTCACTCTGCGAGGGCGGAGGGACAGGTGCAGGAGGTACAGGTGTAGGAGGATTATCATTAGGTTTGCCGCACGCCACAAACACAACGGCTATGACCGCCATAGATAGTATTCTCAACAGACTTCTCATAACTCTCTTTATTGCTCGTTAATAGTTAAATTATCGCACGTGGAGATATGTCGCTTTATTTCGCTTTAGCAAGCGGCTCCAGCCCGTTGCTCTGTCGAACGTAGTATCCTCGTAGCCCGCAGCCTCATAGCCAAGCGATGCCCACTGACTCTGGTTTACAAGCGTCACGTTGTAGTAGACACTCTCAACATCCTCGAGGTTTATAGCACGCTGATAAGCGATAGCTTGCGCCGCAGCCTTTCGAATTTTCTCTGCCGCAGAGAGCAACGTACTATCATTTGTTGCCGCGGCAACCTGTGCTGCAATATCCACAACGTCAAAACTATAATTAATACGATACCACTCCTCTCTCTGAAGCTCACTCTCCGAGTGATAAGCCGCAATAGGATAGTAGGCATTACCCAGAGCCTCGTCAATTATCTCCGTAGTGAAGCCATAACGGGCAAGCATAGCATCCGCGCCAATAGTCGCCTCCTCGTCGTAGAGCGCAACGACAACATCCACAAACTTACGTATCTCGCTATTCAGCGCAGCTATCTTGCCACACTTCGTAAGCGTAAGGTCGAGAGTCATCGACTCCTCCACCAAAAAGTCATCGAAATTCAAATCAAGGAAGTATTGCACTGCATCGACGATGGTTGTGGCATCGGGCTTCTCCACCGAGATAAGATGCTCAACAATACTATATAGCTCCGCACCACTCAAGGCGTGAACGTGGTTAGGAGCGAGATAGTAGCTGGTGTATGGCGTAAGCTCCGTAGCATACTCGATACTATTCATCAAGCAACTAATCATATACGTAAGGCTAAAGCGCACGCCCGTACTCTCGAAAGCCTCAACAACGGCCTCAAGTCCCAGATACGCAATCTCCTCATCGTCGCGTAACAAAGCACGAGTAGCATCGCCCTCAAAGCCTGGATGATAGGAGTTACCGTGACCTAAAAACACCATTATGTACTCATCCGCAGGAGCCGTCTCTCGCGCCCACGTGATAAACTCCGCGAGGTTTGCAGAGTCATCAATACGGAAGCTATTGTCGCTAAAAGCCTCATTATCAAACCTCTTTGCTGTATGGTTATAATGGAGGCGTGTCACACCACCCTTACCATCTGACCAGCTCGACCTATAACCATTACTCCACTTCATCTGTCCCACGACATTGATATTCTCTGGGATATCCAGATAATCGGATAAGACGCTTATGATATGCTCATTACCACTATCGAGAGTTGCGCCACCACAGCCATAAATCATTATGGTGTAGCTATAGACATCTGGCTCCTCGGGCGTAGGTCGCGGCGTAGGCTCTGGCGTAGGGACAGGATATTTATTGACACACGCCACCATCGCAATCGCCATTGCCACAACGGCAATAATTTTCATACAGTTCTTCATAGCCTATATAATAGTTAACACTTACTCCACACAAAGTTAATAAAAAAGGTTGAGAAACTCAACCTTTTCTTAATATTATTATCGTCCTGCCGCTTGGGCGGTAAAGCTATCTGAAGCTATCTCGAAATAGGGGTTATAGATGTTTACCACCGATGAGGAGTCGGCCATAGAGGTCTTGAAAAAGAGCGTAACCTCGTTATTATACTCCCCCGAACGCTTGCCTTCGGTATCCACCTTATAGTAGTAATCCGCTTCAATGGTGATGACATAGCCGAAATGAGTGCCATCGCTCGAAGGAACACCATTCGAGTCGAGGTCGGTAATAACAGGAAGGACATTCTTCGCTGCATCGGGTGAGAGCGACAACTCCTCGGCAACGAGGTATATCTGCAGTGGGAAGAGAGCCTCGGGAAGACCAAGAGGCAAGCTAATCTTCGCTGCGACAGATGCACCAACCTTACGCTCGACGATATTCGTATCCGAATCTGGGACCATATCGAGAACCATAGTATAAG
>JADBON010000155.1:0-4022 GCA_015656305.1 Alistipes sp. | reverse complement strand
CGTTTTGCAATATTTTTGTACCTTTGTGTCTAAAATTATTGAGTATGCAACCCCCAAAGCTGAGTAGAAACGCATTGATAGGATATCCTGCGGGTATCATAACGGGTGTGACGTATGGCCTAAACCCGCTGTTCGGAGTGCCACTAATGCAGGGTGGTGCGGCGGTGGAGTCGATACTCTTCTTTCGATATGGCATCGCAGTATTGCTCCTCGGTGCGTTCCTTTGGCTTACGAAGCAGAGCTTTCGCGTGTCGCTAAAACAGAGCGCTATATTGTTGAACCTCGGAGGGTTATATGCTTGTAGCAGTATCTGTCTGTTCGAGGCATATAACTACATCGCTTCGGGACTTGCAACGACCTTGGTATTCCTATTCCCTGTTCTTGTTGCCATCATTATGGTATTTCTGAAGGTGGTGCCTTCGTGGCCCGTGTGGCTCTCGATAGGAGCGACCTTCGTAGGTGTAATAATAATGACACAAGGGGAGTCGGGGGAGGCGGTGAACCCTATTGGCGTTTTGCTATCTATCGGCTCGGCGTTGGCCTATGCCTTATTTATCGTGGTGATAAATCGTAGTAAGAGCATTAGCACGATATCCAATACGTTGCTCACATTCTACGCACTCCTAACGGGCGTTGTGATATTCTTCTGCAAGATACTCTTTGCGGATGTGGATATCACAGCGGGCATAGAGGACGCTGCGGCGTGGGGAAATCTCATAGGTTTGGCGATACTCCCTACGATAGTCTCTACGGCAACCCTCGCCATAGCAACACGAAACATCGGTGCGACAAAGGCCTCGGTATTAGGCGTATTTGAGCCTATCACCGCGATACTTGTCGGCACGTTGGTATTCGGCGAGGCACTCACTACCAACATCGTAGTGGGCATCCTCATTGCCGTTGTTGCTGTGACGTTTATGATAGCTACGACGAAGCGTTAGCCACGTACGTAGTGAGGCATCTGCTCGGGAATCTCCAACGAGAACTCTACAAGACCTGCAACATCGCCCTTCTCATACCAAGGAGCTTGGTAGATGAGCTTGCGGAGTGCGCCCTTCTGGATGGTGTAGGCGTTAACCTCGCCGTTGGTAATCAGACGGTTGATAATCTCACGTGAGCGTGCCGAGTGGCAAGGTATCATCGAGCGACCGCGCATCTCGCCATTTACCTCGCGCGAGCGGTTGTTCTGATACAAGATGACGCCATCAAGGTCGCAAACGGTGATTGCACAGCTCTTTAGGTGGTCGCCCCAAGGGCAGCTGATATTCTCGAAATCCATAATCTTAGGTTATTTAGTTTATACGATATACGTTTCTGATGCCTTTAATGCGGCGTAGTGCGTGCTGAAGCATATCCACAACACCTGTGCTTGGTACCTCGACGGTGAGCTGTGCCGTGGCTGTACCATCGCCCTTTGGCATATAGTTAATGCCACGTACGGCGAGTTTAAGCTCCTTGCTTGCTACGTCCATAATCGTGGTGGCAAGGCCAGGAATGTCGGCAGCCGAGATTGCTACCGTAACACGGAAGGCTCCCGCAGCATCGCTCCTCCAGCGTGCCTCGATAACGCGATAGGGGTAACGCTCACGCATACGGCGGGCATTAGGGCAGTCGCTACGGTGGATGGTGATACCCGAACTAATGGTGATAAAGCCGAAGATATCATCGCCCTTGATAGGGTTGCAGCAGCGACCAAGTTTATACTCTATATTATTAATCTTCTCGTCGATAATCAGCGCATCGCTACGTTGCGGCACCTCCTCGCCACGCTCCTCGCGTAGGCGGAGCTTACGCTCCTCAACCTCCGCAGCGGCATTGCGGCGCTCCTCCTCGGCCTTACCCGAGAGCCAGTGCTGGAGAATCTCCTTAACGTGACCAATCTCCACCTTCTGGTCGGCAATAGCAACATAAAGCTCGTTGCCACGACGAATTTTGAAGTGCTTGCAGAGGTATGCCACAGCCTCGTCAATAGCGATGTCAAACTTCCAATTCTTAAGTTTACGCTCCAGCTCCTCGCGTCCAAGGCGTGAGTGCTTCTGACGCTCCTCACGCAGAAAGGCACGTATCTTATTTCGGGCGCGCTGTGTGACGCAGATGGTGAGCCAGTCACTCTTCGGAGTCTGGTCCTTGCGGGTGATAATCTCGCAGATATCGCCATTCTTAAGCTGCTCCTTGAT
Source organism: Alistipes sp. (assembly GCA_015656305.1). Classification (GTDB taxonomy): domain Bacteria; phylum Bacteroidota; class Bacteroidia; order Bacteroidales; family Rikenellaceae; genus Alistipes. Next base: position 1,845 of record JADBON010000155.1, on the reverse strand, counting down.
AGGGACTACGCGGCCACCAACCTTACCTCCAGTGCATATAGCACCCAGCGAGGTGTGGATGTCGAAGGCGAAGTCCAAAACGGTAGCTCCCTCGGGGAGTTTGCGGATGTCGCCCGTAGGTGTGAAGACAAAGATTTCGCCCTCCGAAGGCTTCGCCTCGAAGCGGTGTGCGATAGAGTCGGAGGTGGTATCTTCGAGGAGCTTGCGAAGATGCTGCAACCACTCCTCGGCACCCATACCGCCCTGCTTAACGCCCTTATAACGCCAATGTGCTGCGATACCTCGCTCGGCAACCTCATCCATACGCTCGGTACGTATCTGCACCTCCACCCAGCGGCCACTATCGGTAACTACGGTGGTGTGCAGCGACTCGTAACCATTTGACTTTGGTATAGATATCCAGTCGCGCATACGCTTGGGGTTAGGCGTGTAGAGCGATGTTACGTGAGAATAGGCTGTCCAGCAGAGGCGCTTCTCGCTCTCCAGTGGACAGTCGATAATGATACGTAGGGCGAAAATGTCGTAAACGCCCTTGAACGGCACCTGCTGCTTCTTCATCTTCTGGTAGATGGAGAAGACGGACTTGGTGCGGCTCTTGATGTGGTACTTTATGCCATCCTCGTCGAGGAGCTTGCGGACGGGGGCGAGGAACTCCTCGATAAATGCCATACGCTCCTTCTCGCTATCCTTCAACTCCGACACGATATGGTTATACGCCTCTGGCTCGATGTATTTCAACGATAGGTCCTCCATCTCGCTCTTGATAGCATAAAGGCCAAGTTTATGGGCTATCTCGGCGTAGAGGTTAAGGCTCTCCCAGCTCTTCGACAAGCGCTTCTTCTCGGGGAAGATGCTCAACGAACGCATAACCTCCAGGCGGTCGGCTAACTTCACGAGGATGACACGCGGGTCCTCGGAGTAGGAGACAATCATATCTCTAAAGTCCGAAGCCTGCTCCTTCGACCTCTTGAGTTTGATATCAGAAATCTTACACAACGACAGTGCGATGCCCAACGTCTCCTCGCCATACTCGTTGCGAATGTGTGAGGTAAGCTCCTCGAGGCGCGGGTCGTGGCTCTGCACCGCAATACGCACAACATCGTGAACGATAGCTGCGATGGTGGAGTTACGTCCAAGGCCTATCTCCTGGGCTACGATACGCGCTACCATAACGCCGTGGTCCAGCATCGGCGAGCCATCGTAGCGTGTCTTGCTGCCAAGCTCCTGCTCGGCAAAGCAGAGGGCATTATCGACCATCGTCTGTGTCTTTGTGGAGAACTGCGAGGCGATGTATGTTCTAAAGTCTGTATATCTATCTAATGCGTTCATAATGTTGCGGTTAATCTTTGTATGCCACTACTAAATCGTCGCTGCCAATGGCGTGTAGCTTTCGCTCCTGGGCGGTTGCTATATGCTCTACTGCGATACGCTCCACGCGGAAGCCTGCATCACGAAGGCGCTCGTCATAATCTCGGCCATAGACGCGGCGGTGGTCATATTGCCCAAAAAGCTCGGTGCGGAGCTTCGGGTCGGTAATAGTATCATCCTCGAAGGTTGTGGCGCGCGCTCTATCTTCGGGAACAAGTACCACGGCCCAGCCTCCGGGGCGTAGTACGCGGTGTAGCTCGTGCATCGCTTGGCGGTCATCCTCGACGTGCTCCAGTAGATGATTGCAGATAATCACATCTATCGAGTTATCCGCAAGGGGGATACTCTGCACATCGAAGTGCATATCGGCAAGTGGCGATTCGAGGTCGGCAGTGAGGTAGTTAGCATCTTTGTAGAGCCTCTTGAAGTGGCGCATAAGCGATACCTCGGGTGCGATATGCAGTAGGCGTGGATGCT
>JADBON010000295.1:0-2185 GCA_015656305.1 Alistipes sp. | reverse complement strand
TCGAGGAGGTTGCGCTCCTGTGACTTACCCGATGGGTCGCCAATCATACCCGTAGCACCACCAATCAAGGCGATAGGACGGTGGCCACACATCTGGAAGTGCTTCAAAATCATAACACCCACCAAGTGACCGATATGTAGTGAGTCGGCAGTAGGATCAATACCCAAGTATGCAGATGTCATCTCCTTCTGCAACTGCTCCTTAGCACCTGGCATAATGGTATGTATCATACCACGCCACTCCAATTCTTCAATAAAATCCTTAATCATTGTTATACGTTTTTATGTTCTATTTCGATTATCTATATTTCTAACTATTCAGCGTCGAGGCCGAGTACCTCGAGCATCTCCGAGAGTCGGTCGTTACGCGAAAGAAGGTGCTGCAATCTATCCTCAAGGGTTATAGGGCGCGATACCTTCATCTGCTCGTTTACTACAACCTCCAACTCGATATATCCCTTCGCACCACTCTTTGCGCTCATCAGCTTCTGGATGTCGCTCTTCTGCTGCATAATCTCGGTATATAGCTCCTTGCTCTGCACCTCGATTCTAACAACATTGCCCTCTATCTCCATACTCTCCTCGAATCGTGAGCCGATACGTGGACGTGAGCTGAGGAGTGTCTCGATAATCTTCTCGCGTGCCAATGTCAGCTTCTCCTCACACTGTGGGTCTACCTCCACCTCTGCGCTCTCCGCATCCGCACTCTTTTCCTCATCCTTACTTATTGAGGCTATGTTATCGTTGTTTAGAAGGCTGCTTAGTGATACGCGCTTTGTCTGTGTGCGTACGGTCGCCAGAGGTCGCTTTGGCTCCTGCTCCTTTGCCTCGCTCGTGGCTGGGGCGCTGACACCCGCCGCGGGCTTCACCTCCGTTGTCCCCTCCGCTGTTGCCGCAGGCGTTGCAATAGGTGTTACAGGCTCAGCCTTTGGCATAGCTGGCGCTGGTGTCACCTCTGCGCTACGTGCTACGGGTGCTGCGGCTGCTGGAGCCTGAGCGGCTGACGGCATTAGGTCAGGGAGCGAGAAGTGAGTCTCGAAACTCTCAAACCCTACATCTTCATTTTTTTTTTGGCCGAGACCTGCAATTTTCATAAGTCCCAGCTCTACGAGTAGTCGTTGATTAGATGATTGGCGAATCTTGCCATCTGCCTCCGTAAGTAGCGATATAGCGCCAAAGAGGAATGCCTCGTCGCACTTCTGTGCCTGTGCCTTATATCGCTCCACCAAAGTTCCTGTAAACTCCACCAACGATATCGCAGGGCCCTTTGCCATCAGCAAGTCGCGCATATGAGCGTTAAGGCCCGAGATAAATACCTGTGGCGAGAAACCGCGCGAGAGCACCTCGTCGAAGCGGAGGAGTGTATCCACGTAGTTGCCCGATAGGAGTAGCTCCGTAACCGAGAAGTAGGTGTCGTAATCGAGAACGTTGAGCGTAGCTGCCACATCCTTATAGTTTAGCGAGTTACCGCAGAACGACACCGCCTTGTCGAACATCGACAGCGCATCACGCATACCACCATCGGCCTTATGAGCGATAAGGTTTAGTGCCTCGTCATCTGCCGTAACACCCTCCTTATCGGCGATGTAGCGCAGATACTCCACACCATCCTCCACCTTTATGCGGTTGAAGTCATAAATCTGGCAGCGCGACAGAATCGTAGGGATAATCTTATGTTTCTCGGTCGTTGCAAGGATGAACACGGCGTGCTGTGGAGGCTCCTCAAGAGTCTTCAGGAATGCGTTGAACGCCGCAGATGAGAGCATATGTACCTCATCGATTACGAACACCGAGTAACGGCCCTGCTGTGGGATGATACGCACCTGCTCGATGAGGTTACGAATATCATCCACCGAGTTGTTCGATGCTGCATCAAGCTCGTGAACATTTAGCGAGCGTCCCTCGTTGAACGAGCGACACGACTCACACTCGTTGCACGCCTCGCCACCCTGTGGGTTGAGGCAGTTGATAGCCTTTGCGAAGATACGTGCGCAGGTTGTCTTACCCACGCCACGAGGGCCACAGAAGAGGTAGGCGTGAGCCAGCTGACCACGCTCAATGGCATTCTTAAGTGTTGATGTAATATGTCGTTGTCCCACAACCGATGCGAATGTTGCGGGGCGATACTTACGTGCTGATACTACAAAATTCTCCATAACTCGACAAAGATAGTAAAATTTTTCATC
>JADBON010000275.1:0-2398 GCA_015656305.1 Alistipes sp. | reverse complement strand
TCATTTGCCATTAACCACCCTACTATCTCACTTATTCGTGGCGTAAGGGTATCATAACACAACTCACTAAAATAGGTATACATTGCTTCACTTATTGGGGAATATGCGGGTATTTTTAGTCTGCCACAGCAAGCTATATTTTGCTTACACAAATTTAATTATTATATTTGTAAATATGAAAGCGACGATTAAAAAAACACTCCTATTTCTGGGCATAACGCTACTACTATTGGGTGTAGTAGGTGCGGGAGTGTTTGCCTATAACTACAAATATCGTAAGGTTATCATCACGCCAATCGGCAAGGAGGTCTACTTCACTACACAATATAATCCCGATGCAAAGACCTGTGTAGCTGCGGCATACATAGATGTCGGGGGTAAGATTCTCGGCACTTACCGCATAGATGGTAAGACATATCAGAAGCCACACTATCAGTATAAAGCATCGCTAACACCAAAGGGTTTGGTAATTGCCAAGACGTGGCAGTCGAAGAGTGGATTTCAGCAACTTACGCTCGTGAAGAGTGGTAAGGCCTGTACATTTCGTAAGGACCCTAATCGCAACATACGTCGCGCACTATGCAACAAGGAGGATAACAAAGAGGAGTATTACATCATCGAATCGACATATCCAATGACACTCACCTACTTCGCAAGGCTATGCAGCCAGCACGCCTATAACGCCGTAAACCTCGATATGGGGTCGTGTGGATATGGCAAGGTGAATGGTCGCATCCGCAGTTGGTGGGCCATCTTCAGCAGGGATGAGCAGACTAATTGGATTTGTGTTGATTAGCCGCTATTACAACACTATCGGCAGAAGCTCCTCGATGACGTCTATAATATAGTCGGCATTGGCCTCCGCAAGCTCCTCACGCGAGGCATTACCCCACGTGACACCTACGCTACGCACCGTGGCATTTCTCGCCATAAGTACATCCACAGGCATATCACCTACGACAATAGCCTCCGTAGGCTCCACACCCAACTCTCTAAGAGTCTTCAACGTCGGCTCGGCATCAGGCTTATGCCTTTCGACACTATCCGACCCCACAACATAGCTAAAATAGTGGTCTATACGATGCTCGCGCAAAAACAACATCAACGAGTCCGATAGGCGCGATGAGGCGATAGTAAGCAGATAACCATTATTATATAAGGTATCGAGCGTTTCGCGGACCTTCGGGAATAACTCTGGCATCAACTCACGTCGGCGCTCCGCAAAGATAGCACGATAGGTATCCACGGCGTGTTGCGCCTCCGCATCATCAAACTCGGGGTACAACACCTTAAAGCCATCAAAGAGCGTAAGGCCTATGGTTGCGGCACACACCTCCTCGCTACGCATCGGCAATCCCAAACGCTCCATCGTAGCACGAAAGGCAATAACTATATTCTTACGGGTATCGCAGAGCGTACCATCAAAGTCGAAGATAATCAATTTAGGTTTCATAACGCAAAGATAGGAAAATTTAGCAATAGCACGACGAGGTAGACCCCTTAACACAGGAAATAATTCGGTGAGATATGGCACATAGAAAAAGGGGCCACCAAGGAACAGTGTCACGCAGTTTTGTTGTTAGAGTGGTGGTAATGTGGCACTGACACGAAAAATGGCGGATGGGACATTGCCCCATTCGCCATTTTAACTGAAGCGTCGCAGTAGCGCCGCTATCGCAACAAAGGCTATGCGCCGAAGTTATCGAAGAGGATATTCTCAGCAGGAACGCCAAGGCTATCCAACAAGTTAACTACAGACTGCGCCATCATTGGAGGTCCACACATAAGGTAGATAATACCCTCTGGCTCGTCGTGATTCTTGAGGTATGTCTCGTAAAGAACGTTGTGAACGAAACCTGCTACGTATGGTACACCAGCCTCATCTGCTACTGGATCTGGACGGTCCAACGCCAAGTGGAACTTGAAGTTAGGGAACTCCTTCTCAATCTGATAGTAGTCATCGAGGTAGAAAGCCTCCTTAAGTGAACGAGCACCGTAGAAGAAGTTAACCTTACGGCCTGTCTTAAGAGTCTTGAAGAGGTGCATAATGTGTGAACGCATAGGAGCCATACCAGCACCACCACCGATGAATACAAGCTCCTGATCGTCTGAAAGGTTATCTGGCAAGAAGAACTCACCGAATGGACCTGACATAATAATCTTGTCGCCTGGCTTCAAAGAGTAGATGTATGAAGAACATACACCTGGGTTAACAGGCATCCAATCGTTCTTAGCACGGTCGAATGGAGGTGTTGCGATACGAACGTTAAGCTTGATGATATCACCCTCAGCAGGATATGTAGCGCAAGAGTATGCACGTACCTGTGGCTCTGGGTTAACCATCTTAAGGTTGAAGACACCCATCTTCTCCCAATCCTCGCGGTACTCTGGATCAACG
>JADBON010000147.1:0-4167 GCA_015656305.1 Alistipes sp. | reverse complement strand
TGACTATTTAGCCACATTAGGAGTGCGCCCTCGGTAGGGTTACCAATAGGCGACAAAACACCATCCGCAGCCGTTGTAAGTTCGGCCGTAGAGTTCACCGCCATACAATCCATAATATCAGGCAAAGCCTCAGCAGATGTCATCTCCAACTCCATCACCGTCATACGATTCTTCGTAAGCGTACCCGTCTTATCGGAGCAAATCACCGTCGCAGCACCCATAGTTTCACAAGCGTGAAGCTTACGCACAAGGCTATTCTCCTTAAGCATACGACGCATACTCATAGCCAAGCTCACCGTAACACTCATCGGCAAACCCTCTGGTACCGCCACCACAATCAACGTAACGGCAATCATCACCGAGGCAAGGACAAACTGCAATAACTCCAACCACGAAAGTCCCTCGTCAAAACCTCCCGAGAGCCAAAAATATAACACACGACCAACAATGATAAGCGTAGCAATGATGAAACTTGCACGCGATATCCATCCGCCAAGCTGCTCAAGCTGAATGTTTAGCGGAGTCTGCACATCGCTACCCTCCGAGGCACGTGCAACACCCTTACCCTCTTCAGTCTCCATACCCACACTCTCGACAATCATCACGCCACTACCCTCAATTATCGTAGCACCACGAAGCATAAAGTTCGATGGGTATGTCGCATCATTATCGAAATCCTCCTCCGAGGTATATTTATTTACATAAGGTTCACCCGTAAAGTTCGACTCATCGACTCTCAACTGCAAGGCCTCCTCCAAGCGACCATCCGCAGGCACCTCATCGCCCGCCTCCAATCTCACAACGTCGCCTATTACGACATCCTGCTTTGCCACCTGATACATCCTCACACGTCCCTTCGCATCCTTACGCAGCACCTTCACTGGGCGTGAGTCCTTCACCTTATTTAATATATCGAACTCCTTGCCCGCCTTAACCTCAAAGATAAAACCAACACCCGTAGCCAAAAGGAGCGCCAGGAGTACGCCGATAGGTTCAAACATCACCGACCAGGCGTAGTCCATCACCGCAATTTCATATACCGACAAACACATCGACAGCAAAAACGCCACGATGAGTACGATGATAATCGGATCCTTAAACTTCTCAAGATATAATATCCACAGCGACTCTCGCTCAGGCGGTGGTATGACATTTAGCCCTTTACCCTCCACAACTGCGCTACTATCAACGCTATGGCAATGTTGAGAGAAACTATTATTACTTCTTTTATACATTTTTAACACCTTTTAAAATCTCCTTACCAAGGTAATTACCACGCAAAGGTAGTATTATCTATCCAAAAAAGAGTTACAATTGTGTTAAATTCTATCACGTAGGTCTATTAATTTTGCTTTTTAAGCAAGTATTCTGCCACAATGCGCGCTGCACAGCCTACATACTCCCCACAAGGACGCTTCTTATAGTAGGCCTCGGTACGCTCCGAAGGACGTGGTGTTTCGCTTCGCTCCACCATAGGCTCCAAGCCCAACAATCTACGGCACACAATATCGCCATTCTCCTTACGAAACTCCTCAGCAAAGTGCTGCACAAGAGCGTAGTTCGCCTGACGCTCCTCAAGATTCGAAGGGTCCGCAGAGGGAGATATAGCACCTGCAAGAAAGGTCATACCACTTACCGTGCCACACACCTCGCGCATACGTCCCATACCGCCGCCAAATGGTGCTGCGATACGCGCCAATGCCTCGGGACTCTGTTCCATAACATCGTCGAAGGCCATCACCACTGCCTGTGCGCAATTATATCCCTTTTTGAAGTATCCACAAGCGCGCTCCACACGCTCATTGACATCTATTTGTAGTTGCTTTTCCATATTATTTTAAGTATCTTTGCCACAAATATACGAAAATTATTTACAATGGCCGACTACCCCACACTCAACTTTCCACCAATTCACCTCCGCGCACGCCGTGGTAGCAGTGGCCGTACGGAGATTTATGACCGTATTCGTGGAAAATGGCTTGTGCTTACACCCGAGGAGTGGGTACGTCAACACCTTCTGGAGTATCTCACACAATGTTGTGGCTATCTTCCGCAGCAAATTATCACCGAGCATCCCGTAAATATTAATGGTATGTCGCAGCGTGCCGACATCGTAGTAGTTGATTGTTGCGCCAAGCCCCACATAGTTGTCGAGTGTAAGGAGCCGAATGTTAAGATTAGCGACGAGGTGCTACGCCAAGTGGTGCGCTACAACTCGATATTAAGGTGTAGATATATCGTTATGACAAATGGCATTGACACCTACTGTTATGAGTACGACGGCAACCAATATAAACCAATAAAGGCGCTGCCCAAAAGCAACACCTTTACTGCTAATAATGAGTAGTCATTACGAACGATTAGAAGTCGTATCCGACAATCTTCTCTTTATATTTTGACCATCCCTCTGCCGATTTATAGGCATCTACCGAGCCTTGTGGAACGTATATCTTCAAATCAGCACTACATTTAGTCAAAATTTTTTCTCCTACCTGTGGAGGCGTTGTCGGCATACAATATAGCTCGCCAAGGTTCGCACAATCGTAAAATACTCCTGCTGACATCTTTCGAACGCCACTTCCGATGGTAGCACGTTTAATACCCCTGCACTCCTGAAATGCTTGAGGCCCTATTTGCTCGATATTATCGGGAATAACCAACTCCTCTGGACCAATACAGCCGTTGAATAGAAAGTCAGTGATATACTTTATACCACTTGGAATGTTAAAGTTGACAAGATTCGCACAACCTGCAAATACAGAATTTTCAATCTTTGTGATACTATTTGGGAGTTCAACACTCACAAGACTTACACAGTTTTTAAAGGCACTATCACCAAGCAGTTCAAGTGATGAAGGAAACGATACACTTTCCAACGAGCTACACCCATTGAATGCCAAATGAGTGATACTTTTCAACTTCGAGGGGAGCACGATAGATTTCAGCGAAGTGCAGTTCGAAAAGGCTGCATTTCCAATCACCTCTACCGACTCAGGAATTTCAATTGTCTCGAGCTTCTCACACGCAGCAAAGCACTGCATCGGTATCTCTGTAATCAAGTTTGACAGTTTTACCTTTGTTAGGTTATGGCACTTTGCAAACAATCTATAGTCGATACTCTCAACGCTATTCGGCAAAGTGACCTCAACAAGCGACTCACACTCGGCAAAAACACCCAAGCCCACCACCTTCACACCGTTTGGAATAGCGACATAATCAAGCTTATTACAACGATAAAACGCCTCTGCACCAATACTTTGAAGTGTTTCAGGTAACGATACCTCCTCAAGCTCTTTACACTCCATAAAGGCATAATCCGAAATTGTAGTTATACCATCAGGCAAATAGATACTCTTGAGTCTATGAGTCATAGGATAACGCTCCTGGAAATTACCCACAGTGCTGACATCGCCACAAAACTCTATGACACCAACTCGCTCATAAGTATGCGACTTGATTTCTACACCAAAACCATTGGTGAACTTATCCTCGTATTCTGGCCTAAACTTTTTGCCATCTGTCGTGGTGTAATATATCTTGCAACTATCATCAGCATATTGCGTAATGGTGTATTCGATATAGATATTAGGATTCCTCTCCGACACAATACGCACAGAACAGCAACGATTAACGCCATCGGCATTTTTATCAATATCCAGCGTCACGCAGTCTGCATTATTGTCAATGCTACCACAACTAATCCACGACATAGCCTCCTCATCAATCTCAACTCTACACTTTACACCTGACTTATACTCAATAATCAGCGATTGAGCATTAGGCATAACAACGATATCGGTTTCGGTTATGCTCTCTATTTTGGAATTTTTGGTTGGGCCATCAATATCATTATTGCACGACACAAAGGAGATAATAGATAGAATAAGAGATGTAAAACAGATTAACTTTCTCATACAACTCAGCACGATTGATTTCATTCTTTAGACAAAAGTAGCATATTTTATCAAATCACACAACTACTAAAAGCCATAAATGTAGAACAACGAGAAGAAAAGAGAGTTATAACTACCACTTTTTCGCGCTTAATTCTTGCTATGTTCATACTATTTTGTAACTTTGTCGCACCATACTAATCACAAATATGAAAGTAGTAAACACCGTTGCTGCCCTTAACGCAGCTTTGGCTGACTGCCCTAAGGAGGGTAT
>JADBON010000084.1:0-5673 GCA_015656305.1 Alistipes sp. | reverse complement strand
GCGCTGTATGCTTGTCACACGAATCTCGATAGCACGGTAAATGGTATGAGTTGGCAGGTGGGCTCGATGATTGGCCTCGATGCTATGACAGTGCTTGAGCCACGCCGCGATAACCCTGCGGTGGGTTATGGAGTGGTAGGCGTGTTGTCTTGCCCCGAGAATGTTAAGGCACTCTTGTCGCGTGTGAAGAGTATCTTCGATGTTGGTGCGATACGTTATAGCGATATCCTTTCGGAGGAGATGATGGTGCGCCGTGTGGCGATATGTACAGGTGCTGGCCGCTCGCTTATTAATGAGGCTTTGGCTGCCGAGGCCGACCTATACATAACCGCAGATTTGCGTTACAACGACTTTATGATGGGCGAAAATCGTATGGTTATTGCAGATATTGGACATTTTGAGAGCGAATTTTGTGCAATTCGCATCTTAGATGATGTATTATCAAAAAAAATGTGTAACTTTGCCGTTCGCAAGAGCGTATGCTCGCGAAACCCTATACACTACTTATTCTAAGAATAAATAACTAATAGATTTACTATATGGCACAGAAGAAGACAAACGATGTTGACTACTCGATGCAGGAGAAGATTATGGCTCTTTATGAGTTGCAGAAGATTGACTCTGCTATCGACGAGATTAACAAGATTAAGGGTGAGCTTCCTCTCGAGGTTCAGGATCTTGAGGATGAGCTTGCTGGCCTCAACACTCGTATTGAGAATATCAACGCAGAGATTGAGGAGCTTAACTCGTTGATTCGTCAGCGTAAGCGCGAGGTCGACCAGGCTCGCATTATGATTGGCAACTACAAGGAGCAGCAGAATAATGTTCGTAACAACCGCGAGTACGATGCCATCACAAAGGAGATAGAGTATCAGGAGCTTGAGATTGAGCTTGCTGAGAAGCGTCTTAAGGAGTACACAGCACAGATTAAGGCGAAGAAGGCTATCATCGACGAGACTAATACCCTTATCGAGGAGCGTTCTATCGACTATAAGGCAAAGAAGGCGGAGCTTGACTCTATCGAGGCAGAGACTGCACAGCAGATTGCCGAGCTTACTGCAAAGGCAGAGAAGGCAAAGGAGCCTATCGACGAGCGTCTTTTGGTTGCTTACAACAGCATCCGTAACAATGTGCGTAACGGTCTTGCAGTAGTAACTGTAACACGTGATGCTTGTGGTGGTTACTTCAACCGTATCCCTCCACAGCGCCAGGTGGATATCCGTCAGGGTAAGAAGCTTATCGTTTGTGAGTATTGTGGTCGTATTCTCGTAAGCGAGTAATCGAACAAGTGGGGCGGTAACACTGCCAAAAAAAAGAAGATGCGAGGGGGCGAGAGTTCTCATTCGCATCTTTTTTTATGCAATATCACTGCAAAGGATAGGATAAAAAAAACGAGGGCCGAAACCCTCGTTTTTTTTGTGCGTAGCGATGTTATTACTTTGTGGTGAATGGCTCAACCTCAAAGAATGTTACGCCTTTGTTCATATCCTCAACCAATACGCACATCGTATATGAGGTGTTGTAGTTAAGGTATTCCCACTTGTAGTCATATGTCGTTGCCATAAACTGACGCTTCGAGTCGTGGCTCAAGGCAGGGATAAATGCAATCATACACTCCTCGTATGACGAGAAACCTACCTGCGCATACTCGCCAGATTTAATCTCCTCTATACGCTGTGTTGGTAATATTGCCACATAGCAGCACCATACGTTCTCGCCAAAGATACAGTCGAAGGTGACGTTATTGCTGTTAATCTCCTTAATGTTGATATCTACGCTACCTGTACCCGCAGCAGGCTCCTCGGTACGTATCTGAACAATCTCAACACCACCAAGAAGACTATTCTCCTGTCCCTCGCTGGTATCCATCAATGCAGCAAGGATGATGTAGTCGGTTGATGACATAGCCTCCATTATCAAGCCTGGAACGTGTTCACACTCCTTGCCATTCTCCCAGTTGAAGGTGCGTGTACCATCGAGCATAAAGCCATATGTTACAACCCAAGCACCAGGGTTTGACTGATACTGGTCGTAGACACGCTTATCAACTACCGAGCAACGCCAATACTGTCCCTCCTCGGCATTGATGCGGAACTGGAACGATGTAGAGCCTACCTCCAAAACCTCGATAAGCTCCTCCGAGCCATTGTCATCGCCCTTTGGAACAGATGCTCCCGAGAGTGGACCATTGTAGTATGCCTGAATGCTCTTCGAAGTGCCATCCTCTACGTAGGTAAGCAACATATAGATTGCATACTGACCATTTGCTACATCTACGGTTACGTAGCCATCGGTGAAGTTGTAACCCTCGCCATCGGCGCTCTTGCCCGCTGGAATATAACCCGATGTATCAGTGAAGATGGTGTAAGGATGGTAGTTCGTAGCGAAGGTGTACTGACCATAAGGGAAGTAGCTGCTCATAGTCTCATCAAGGGTATAGAAATCCAAGATGATGCGGTCGCCATTATCGCGTACGAAGGTTACGTAGTAGTTGTAATCCTCATACCAACGACCATCCTTCGTCTTCTCGATTACGATGTTCTCCACGCCATCAATTTCAGGAAGCTCGAATGGGTCATCGTTACCTCCATTACCACCACCATCGTTGGACTCCTTGGTCTCCATCATAAGAGGCTTCATAACAATGCTCTTGCCCGAACGTGCAGCAGCAACTACGTAATACTTTGTCTTTGGCTGAAGATCATTGATAGTGATAACACCACCATCGGTTGCTGTACCCTCGCTCAAAACCGTATCGACAGAGATATTCTCGCCATCGTAGAGCATATATGCACACTCATCAGCCTCAACGTTGATGACAAAGGTGATAGATGATGCAGTAGTGTCTACGGGTAGAATCTCAAGCGTAGCGGTAGCATTCTTGTCGCTATTGTTGCAACCCACTGCGAAAGTTGCCATAGCAAACATCAAAAGCAGTGATTTCAAAATATTTCTCATAATACCTATATATATAATATATTAGCGTTTGTTAGTCCTTCTCGATAACACCAGTCCAGTTGCAGGTGATGTTGTTGCCCTTAAAGTCGTAGCCGTCGAGGATTACGGTGTGGGTGCCATCGCCATTGTCGATGAACTCGGCAGTACCGCTCTTAATCATCGCATAGTTCTTATAACCACTTGCCGAGCTGCCGCCATACTCGTAAAACCAGCTACCTACGGCCTGTGCATACTTGTTTGTGAAGCCCGCAACCATTACCATCTTACCTGGCTTATCGGAGATAGTGTACTTGCCTGCAAACTTACCATCTGAAGATTGATTGTTGGTAACGAGGTCGAACTGAAGAGTGTCGCCATATACGTAGCCACCCGACTTATTCATAATGTAGATAGTGTAGTTAGAGTAGCCTGTCTGCCAGTAGTCGCCCTCGTAACCCCACTTAGCACGATGCTCGCCATCGAATGTTACGTGGCGGTCGCTCTCGAGTGTCGACTGTGCCTCGCCCTGCTCATCGTTGTCATCGCCTGAATCATCGTCGTTAACATCCTCCAACGTAAGGTCGCCAACGAAGGTCACCTTGTGTACCTTACCGTTGATTGTAGCAACAAGAGTGATTGAGTTCTCCGACACAACCATCGTAGCATCGGTCATCTTTATCGACTCCGATGTCTCTACGTTATCTGTAGTAAGGATAAGCTGGCTGTTATTTGTAATAGAGTATGCCTTGCCGCCATTTGAGCCATCGTTTGAGCTATCGAAGGTATAGGTGCCAAGTGGAAGTGATGCGGTGTGGTTGGCTGGTGAGAAGCAGTCGATGTAGTAGTATGTGCCATTAGGATACGCCTGACCGCCATTGTTAAGGCCCTGATCCGATAGGAAGAAGGCAAAACGGTCCGAGCCCTCGCCATAATTCTCACCGTAGTAGTAGCCATCGAGGCAATCAGCTTGGAATGTAACATCCGTATTGCCGCCAATGTTTGAGCCAGCAGCCTGACGGAAGACAATAAGTGTTGTAAAGTCGCCATTTCCAGCAGCGACCTCAACAACCGAGCTACGTGCATTGCCTGTTGTGTTAACCTTGAAGTTAACGATGATGATGCCTGCTGCTGGAGTCTTGATTGATGCGATAGCCTCCTTACCCTCGAGGATAGTTGTGGTTACGGCATCAAAACCTGTGTAGGTGACATATACGTCGCCACCATTTGCATCAACATCATACTGCTTGCCAGAGGTGATTACCAAACCCTGCTCCGCGTTCTGAGGCTCGCAAGCAACAAAGAGTGTCACCAGTGCGAGTGCAAGAATTGAGAAAATCTGTTTCATTTGTTAATATAGTTTTAGTTATTAGTTTTCTGTGTGTTAAACGGAAAAGGCGGGGTGTAGACCTTAATCTACCCCCCCCTCGGTTTGATGTATATGTCTGTAAATCAGACTATAATAGTCGGTTTGTCTGCTCATCTGGGAACACAACCTTAGGCACGAAGGTCTTTGCCTCCTCGAAGTCCATAAAGCCATAACCCATAATGATTACGATGTCGCCAACAGCGGTTTTGCGTGCTGCAGCGCCATTGAGGCAGATGCAACCGCTACCACGCTCACCCTTGATGACGTAGGTCTCGATGCGCTCGCCATTGTTGTTGTTCACAATCTGCACCTTCTCGCCCTCGATAAGGCCTGCGGCATCCATCAAATCCTCGTCGATGGTGATGCTGCCAACATAGTTGAGATTCGACTCGGTAACACGTACGCGGTGAATCTTCGATTTCATTCTCTCTATAAACATAGTTTGGGTAGTTTCGGTTTACTTAATGCGAATGTTGTCGATAAGGCGAATCTCGCCAGCCTGAATAGCACAGCAACCCTGAATGCGCTCCGAGTCGCTCCACGCCTCTACCTTCTGCATTGTCTTTGCATCCACAGCCTCGAAGTAGATAGTCTTCAAAAGTGGGTTAGAGTCGATACTCTTTACTACCCACTCGGTAAGCTCCGCAGGAGTCATCGTTGCCATCTTCTCGGCGCACTGCTTGATAGTAGCGTAGATGTGTGGTGCCGCAGCGCGATGCTCTGGTGTGAGAAGCTCGTTGCGTGATGATAGCGCAAGGCCATCCTCGCCACGTACGATAGCACACTCCACGATGTCAACATCAATCGAGAGCTGCTCGACCATAGCCTTGATGATTGCAATCTGCTGGAAGTCCTTCTCGCCGAAGTATGCGCGACGTGGGTTCACGAGGGCAAACAAACGGCTAACAACCTGTGCTACGCCATTGAAGTGACCAGGACGTGTAGCACCCTCCATAACCTTGTCGATAAGACCGAAGTCGAAGACGCGGGTATCTGGCTCTGGGTAGATATCCTCCACCGATGGCATAAAGACAATATCCGCACCCGCAGCCTCCAAGATAGCGCAGTCGGCCTCTGGAGTGCGAGGGTAGTTCTTAAGGTCGTTTTTATCGTTGAACTGTGTTGGGTTAACAAATACGCTAACTACAACAGTGTCATTCTCTTTGCGTGCTCGCTCAACCAATGAACGGTGGCCAGCGTGAAGCGCACCCATTGTAGGTACAAAGCCGATACCCTCCTTAGGGCAGTCAGCCAAAGCTGCGTTAAGGGCAGCAACGGTGTTTACTACTTTCATATTTGTGATTAGTATGGTGCGACAAAGTTACAAAATAGTATGAACATAGCAAGAATTAAGCGCGAAAAAGTGGTAG
>JADBON010000061.1:0-6261 GCA_015656305.1 Alistipes sp. | reverse complement strand
CCTCGGGGATAAGTTTCTCGTATGCACGCACTATGGCACGCTGCATCTGAATAGAGTTGAAGTAGCGGCCATTAACAAATAGATACTGCTCGTTGTTACGCTTCTTGGCAGCCTGTGGACGTCCCACAAAACCCTCGATACGCACCAACGAGGTATCTACCTCCACATCCAACAGATTCTGCTTGATATGCTTACCTACAATATCTATGATACGTCCACGGCGTGACGTAGGTAAAAGCGAGTAGACAAGCGTATCGTTCTGCCTTAGTTCAAACTCCACATCGGGATTACACATCGCCACACGCACAAACTCGCTACGTATCTGCGAGGCAAGGCGTGAGTTATCGCCATCAATAAACTTTCTGCGCGAAGGGACATTATAGAAGAGGTTACGCACTACAAACTGCGAACCACACGAACACGCGATAGGTGTCTGCGAGCGGAACTCTCCACCTGCAATAACAGTCAACGTACCCAGCTCATCATCATTGCGGCGAGTACGTAGCTCAACCTCGGCAACCGCAGAGATAGAGGCCAAAGCCTCACCGCGGAAACCAAACGTATGTAGTTTATATACATCCTCGATGGATGAAATCTTCGACGTAGCGTGACGGTCAAAAGCCATACGCGCATCCATCGCCGACATACCACATCCATCGTCAACAATCTGTATAAGGTCCTTACCTCCGTTACGGAAGTTGACACGCACCGTACGCGCACCAGCGTCAATGGAGTTCTCCATCATCTCCTTGACGACGTTAGATGGTGCGTTGACCACCTCGCCAGCAGCAATCTGGTTGGCAACTATTTCGGGAAGTAGCTTTATACGGTCCATAACAGATTATTTATCAACACGTTTACCATTCACAATCTCTACGTCATTATCGTAGATATTAATCGTAGGATTCTCTCTATTCCACTCCTCAATCTCGTTGATAGCCTCAGGTGTTAGGCTCTCGAACTCCGTAAAGTCGATATCGCCGTGCTTATCGTAGAGGGTGATGCTTAGCTCACCATCCGAGCCATCCTTACGCATATCGCCCACCTTGATAGTCTCGAGGCTCTCCATACGCTGTGCTGCCAACTTCTCCTCGCTTGCCTTCTCAACAAAGCGCATAAAGCGTGGCAAAAATATCAACATCGCGAAGCCCAAAACTACGGCAATGGCAAAATACTGCCATATACCCGCGAGTGGATTACCCTCACCACGCGAAGCATCACGAGCCTCGCGTTGCGTGCGGATATACTTACCTGGTGAATACGCCTCGTCATCGGCACTCGACGTACCGTGCAACTCCCTACGGCGACGATCACGCTCCTCCTTCACAGGATCGTAGTATCGCGGGATGTAGTTGAACTGTCGCGGATGACGCTTATGTGGTCTAAAGAATGACATTACAACTTATTAAATAACTCTCTAAAAATGGTCACTACCCTCCGTCTTCAACCGCGGAAGAAGGACTTCATACGCTCCAAGATATTCTGATTCTCAACCCTCTCTGGCTGCTGGAAGTTAGGCTGCTCGGCGAGCTTCTCTACAAGCTCACGCTCCGCCTTGGTAAGCTCACCAGGGATTGTGATATCCACCAACACCTTGATATCGCCACGGCCACGGCCATTAACATCTGGAAGGCCCTTGCCACGAATACGAAGCACCTTACCAGCGTGTGTACCTGGAGCAATCTTAATGCGGACTCTACCCTCGATAGTAGGAATCTCGACCTCGCCACCAAGCAAGGCCGTTGTAACGGTGATATTTAGCGTATGTGCCAAATCGTTGCCATCACGCACCAACTCTGGGTTATGCTCCTCCTCGATAACAACAATCAAGTCGCCATTCACGCCACCCTGACGCGCAGCATTACCACGACCACGCACCGTAAGCGCCATACCCTCGGCAACACCCTTTGGAATAGTTACCTCGATAATCTCACTACCACGCTCCGTGCCCTCGCCATTACACTGGTCGCACTTCTCCTTGATAATCTTACCCGAGCCCTGGCACTCTGGACATACGCTCTGCGTCTGCATACGACCGAAGAACGAGTCCTGAACCGTGATGACATATCCCGAGCCACCACAACGTGAGCAGGTTGCAAAAGCCGATGGGTCCTTGGCACCCGTACCACGGCACTTCGAACATACGACCGTCTTGTTAATCTTTAGTTTCTTGGTTACGCCCTCTGAAATCTCCTTCAACGAGAGCTTAACCGTAACGCGGATATCGCTACCGCGGTTAGTGCGTTTCTGACGGCTACGGCCACCACCAAAGCCTCCGAAGCCACCACCAAATGCGCCGCCAAAGATATCGCCAAACTGCTCGAAGATATCCTCCATAGAGAAGCCACCGCCGCTGAAGCCACCAAAGCCTCCTGCGCCACCAGCACCGCCGTTCATACCAGCGTGACCGAAGCGGTCGTAACGCGCACGCTTCTCCTCATTTGAAAGCACATCATACGCCTCGGCAGCCTCCTTGAAACGCTCCTCGGCCTCTGCATCACCAGGATTCTTATCGGGGTGATACTTGATAGCTGCCTTGCGGTATGCCTTCTTTATTGTCTCTGCATCGGCATTGCGCTCGACGCCCAACACCTCATAATAATCTCTCTTCTCTGCCATAATAAAAGTCTAAATTGGGCAATTACTCGCCTACGACAACCTTTGCGTAGCGCAATACGTGCTCACCGATTTTGTAACCACGCTGCACACAGTCGATAACCAAGCCACGCTTATCCTCGCCCGCAGCAAAACGCGCCACAGCCTCCTGCTCATCCTCATTAAATGGCTGACCTACGCACTCAATAGCCTTGATGCCTGCTGCCTGAAGCACACTCTCGAACTTCTTCATCACAATCTCCTCGCCCTGACGCAACGCCTCGATGTCGTCACTCTTATGCGAAGCAACCACAGCACGCTCCATATCATCAAGAATCGGAAGTATAGCCTTCCACGCACCCTCACAACCACGCTCCACAAGCTCCATCTTCTCCTTTAGCGTACGCTTACGGAAGTTGTCGAACTCGGCCTGAAGGCGAAGATACTTATCACGCCACACAGCAATCTGCTCCTCCAAAGATGGCTCGGCTGACACATTGTCACTCTGCGACGCTGTATCATCTGCCATTGTGTCAGTACCTGTGTTCTGTGACGCAGCCTCCTGGTCCTCCGCTGCAACACTTTCTGCTGACATATCTCTCTCTTTTTCAGACATTTTCTTACTCATATATATATTATTTTTTATCAAACCTATAATACAATGTTCAAATTATATGCCGAGGATAAATATTGTCGGACGCTTGGCAATATCTGGCACACCGCGCTTACGCCACTCCGCAATCGGAAGCGTGTGGATATACTCATTAGGCGAGGTTATATCCGCCGCAACGGTCAATCGCAACTGTGGCGAGAGGGTCTTTATCAGCGTATCAAAGAGCTTCACGTTGCGATATGGCGCCTCGATAAACAACTGCGCCTGCTGCTCCGTACGCGCCCTATGCTCCAAATCCTTGAGTCGACGCTGACGCTCTCCATCCTTAATCGGAAGATATCCCACAAAGGCAAATGACTGACCATTAAGTCCCGATGCCATCACCGACATAAGTATCGACGACGGGCCGACAAGAGGCACTACCCTAACATCGTGACGATGCGCAAGGGCCACGATATCGGCTCCTGGATCGGCAACACCAGGTACTCCCGCCTCCGAGATAACACCTGCCGAGCGACCAGCCAACACTGGCTTAAGCATACGCTCCACATCTGCCGAAGAGGTTGTATGCTCGTTAAGCTCCACGAACTCCAACTCGTCAATCTTACGCTCTATGCCCGCCTTACTTAGGAAACGGCGTGCCGAGCGGATGTTCTCCACGATGAAGTAGTCGAGGCTATTCATAACCTCGAGATTCGCCTTTGGAAGCACATCCCACACCTCCCTCTCATCTGAGATTGGGCAAGGAATCATATATATCGTACCCTTCATTATCTCTCTGTGTATGTGCGTTTTACACGCTGTGATATCGAAGTCATAATCTCATAGGTTATGGTATCCAACACCTGAGCCATATCCTCCAACGTATTACCCTTCTCGCGACCAAAAATCGTAACCTTATCGCCCACCTCTACGCCAGGAATATGCGAGATATCGACCATCGCACTATCCATACATACTCGGCCAATTATCGGAGCGCTCTGACCGTTGATGCGTACACTCCAGCGACCATTACCAAGATGGCGGTCCAAGCCATCGGCATAACCTACGGGGATAGTGGCAGTTATGGTATCTCTCTCAAGGCGTGCAGCACGGCCATAACCCACCGACTCGCCCTTCGAGAGCGACTTTATCTGCACGATACGAGTCGAAAGCGTAGCAACGGGAATAAGTTCGTCATTATGCTCATAACCAAAGCCATAGAGTCCCAAGCCCAAGCGACACATATCGAAGTGCGACTCTGGGAAACGTGCTATGGCTGCCGAGTTTGCGATATGTCGCAAAGGCTCATAATCGAGCCACTCGATAAGCTGCGAACTCATATAATCGAAACGCTCAATCTGCTGGCGTGTGAAGTCATCCTCGGTTGGCATATCCGAGGTACTCAGATGCGAGAAGATAGACGCAATATGCAACACAGGGTCGAGATGCGTAGCGCGTCCCAACAAGTCGACATCATCCTCCACAAATCCCAAGCGGTGCATTCCCGTATCGAGTTTTATATGTATTGGATAGGCCGTACGATGCGCACGCAACGCCGCACGACGGAAGGCATCCAACGAGTGGAAGCTATATATCTCTGGTTCAAGGTCGTGAGCAATCATCACATCGAAGCTATCCTGGTCGGCATTAAGCACCACGATAGGCATCGTAATACCCTTCGAGCGAAGCGTGATACCCTCATCAGCAAATGCCACAGCAAGATACTTAACACCCTCGTGCTGAAGCATACGCGCCACATCCACATCGCCCATACCGTAACTTACGGCCTTCACCATTGCAATGACGGGATGATGCTGCGGAAGATGACGGCGGAAGTAGTTCAAATTCTTCTTCATTGCCGCGAGGTCCACCTCAAGAGTTGTGGTATGCGTTCTACGCTCCAAGAGGCGAGCAAGACGCTCAAAACGGCTATCACGGCTACCCTTCAACAGGATTACCGAGTGCGCCCAACGCTCCTTCGAGAAGTTCTCGATAAGTTCGTCGGTTGTATGGTAGAACGATGAGCCACGTGGGAAGAGCGAGGAGTATTGCGAGATATTCTCGCCTACGCCAATAAGTTTATCGACACCTGCGCGACGTACCGCCTCGGCAACACGACTATACAACTGTTCGTGCGACATACCACTCTGGCGAATATCCGAGATTACCGCCACACGCCTACGTCCCATAGACTGCACGTGCAGAGCATCCAGCGCCACAAGCACCGAGTTAATATCGGAGTTGTAGCTATCGTCAATAATCATAGAGTTGTCGATACCCTCCTTCAACTCCAGACGCATCGACACCTTTGCCGAGAATATCGCGCCATCAACGCCATAGCCCAACTTACGCATCAGTGCCGAGACGTGCAACGCATCTACCGACAGAGCATCGCTCAACTCAAGAGCATAGTCCACACTCTCCAAGCTACTATCAATCAACTCGCGGTCGGAGTATAGCTCCTTGATACGCTTCGCAAGTCGTGGATACTCACTGCTATATATAATAGTCTTTGCCCCTGCGGCAAGACGTAGTTTCTCATCTATCTTCTCCTCGTCGGATGAGAAGTTTGCCGAGTGCGCATCGCCAATCGAGGTTACTACAACGATATCTGGCTTAATCATCGCCTCGAGGCGCTCCATCTCACCTGGGAACGATATTCCCGCCTCGATAAACGCCACACACTCATTACCACCCAACATCAGCAACGAGAGTGGTACTCCGAGCTGCGAGTTATAACTTCGTGGCGAGGCAAACGACGCTATGCTATCGGGCATCGAGCGTGCCGCCCACTCCTTAACTATTGTCTTTCCATTAGAGCCTGTGATAGCCACCACCTGCCCCTTAAACTGTGCGCGGTGGTAGGCTGCAAGACGCTGCAACGCCCCTATCGTAGACTCCACGATAACCATACCGCAACGCTTCGTAGGAAGCTCCATCTCTCGCTCGACGATGAACGCCTCAACGCCACGCTCGGCCATACGTCCCACAAATAGATGTCCATCGTGATTCTTGCCATCGATAGCCGCAAACACTACATTCTCGGCCGCTATGACACTTCGAGAGTCGGT
>JADBON010000046.1:0-7176 GCA_015656305.1 Alistipes sp. | reverse complement strand
GGGCTTCGACCCTGTCCGTCGTGAGATTGCACGCCTTGCGTTGCACCAGCTCGTTACCGACGGCCGTATCCACCCAGCACGTATCGAGGAGGTGGTTGCGAAGGTTAAGAAGCAGATTGAGGAGGAGATTATCGAGGTTGGTAAGCGCACTACAATCGACCTTGGTATCCACGGCCTACACCCAGAGCTTATCCGTCTTATCGGTAAGATGAAGTACCGCTCGTCGTATGGCCAGAACCTCTTGCAGCACGCTCGTGAGACTGCAAACCTCGCAGGTATTATGGCCGCAGAGCTTGGCCTTAACCCTAAGGCAGCACGCCGCGCAGGTCTCTTGCACGATATTGGTAAGGTGCCTGATGATGAGCCAGAGTTGCCACACGCAATTATCGGTATGAAGCTGGCGGAGAAGTATAAGGAGAAGCCAGATGTATGCAACGCTATTGGTGCTCACCACGATGAGGTTGAGATGACATCGCTTATCGCGCCAATCATTCAGGTTTGTGACGCTATCTCTGGCGCACGTCCTGGCGCACGTCGCGAGGTTGTTGAGTCGTACATCAAGCGTCTTAAGGAGATGGAGGGCATCGCACTCTCATACCCTGGCGTTGTTAAGACCTATGCTATTCAGGCGGGCCGTGAGCTTCGCGTTATCGTAGGTGCAGACAAGCTTTCAGACCAGGAGTCGGAGGCATTGTCACACGACATTGCAAAGAAGATTCAGGATGAGATGACCTATCCTGGACAGGTTAAGATTACCGTTATTCGTGAGACCCGTTCGGTGTCATACGCGAAGTAGTCGAAAGCCACATATAAACGAAAAGGGTGTTCCGCGATGGAACGCCCTTTTTATTTTGGTTTATGTAATATTAGCCAATATAACTGCTACTATAATACTGCTTACTCTAATATACAACGCTCGGCAAAATTCGAGACGATGGGCTGTACTTAACGTACTGCCCATTGTTGAGATATTTTGTTAGCGGAAGTAGGTGCGCCGTTATATCCCGATATTTTTGTTGTTAGAGTGGTGCAGATACAACGCTCGGCAAAATGCGAGACGATGGGTTGTACTTGAGGTACTACCCATTGTTGAGATATTTTGTTAGCGGCAGTAGATGCGCCGTTATAACAACAAAAAAAGGGGAGGAATCTAAATTCATCCCCCCCTTTTGTTGGTCAGTAACCAGCAATTACAATGCGTTAACGTGCAAAGCAAGTGAGCTCTTAAGGTTAGCAGCCTTGTTCTTGTGGATAATGTTTGTCTTAGCAAGCTTATCCAACATTGCGCTTACCTTTGGAAGCAATGCCTCTGCTGCGCTGCGCTCAGTTGTGTTACGCAAAGCCTTTACAGCGTTACGTGCAGTCTTGTGATAAAGACGGTTGTGTGCGCGCTTAGTTACGGTCTGACGAATTCTCTTCTTTGATGACTTGTGATTTGCCATAGCTTTAAAAATTGTTTTATTTTTTACTTTTTATGTTTCTACTTTTCCGACTCTTCACCACAGGGTTGCCTTGTCGGGGGCATCATCAACGGCCGTAGCCGCGTTCGGATAGGCTCTCGCCCGCTCCTAAAAAATAGTCTTAAACCGCACGCACCGCACCGAAGTGCAACGCGCCAAGTGTAGTCCGTACGAGAGTCGAACTCGTCTTTCAAGAATGAAAATCTTGTGTCCTAACCGATAGACGAACGGACCTTACCACTAATGCCACTTTGTAAGTAAGCAATTTAGCGGTGCGAAGGTACGCAAAATTTTTCTATCTGCAAAACATTTATTCAAATTTTTCATTTTTTACCCCCTACACTCCTACCTATGCAGGCGAATGGAGTGCGTAGCGGCGTCAAACGAGATATGCTGGCTATCGAAAAGACGCTCTATATCGCCCGAGGCTATCATCTCCGAGGTAGGACGATGCACCAAACGAGGTGTATCAACGAGGGCTATGCTATCCGAGAGCGAGAGGGCTATGTCGAGTTCGTGTGTCGAGAATATCACACACTTACCCTCGTCGTGCGCCAGACGCTGAAGCAACAAGCAGAGTTCATAGCGGTTAGGAAGGTCGAGGAACGATGTCGGCTCGTCGAGAAGTATCACGTCGGTCTGCTGTGCCAAGGCTCGGGCAATCATCACCCTCTGCGCCTCACCATCCGAGAGCGTGTCGACGTTTCTTGTGGCAAGATGCTTTACACCCGCAACTGCGATGCTACGCTCTATAATCTCCTCGTCGTGCTTCGTAAGACGGCCCATCCAGTCGGTATAAGGCGAGCGGCCAATAGCCACAAGGTCGTGAACCGAGAGTGCCTCAACGCTCACCCTCTCGGTATTTACGAAGGCTATCTTACGTGCCAAGTCGCGTGCCGAGAGCTCCCCAAGGCGCTTGCCGTCGATAATAATCTCACCCCCCTGCACAACACCCAACGAGGCCATAGCGCGCAGTAGCGTAGACTTTCCCGTTCCGTTACGTCCCAGGAGCGCCACCATACTTCCCGCCTCGAAGCGTGCCGAAGCTCCCTCCATCAGCTTTCGCGTGCCAAAGGCAAGGGTTATATCCTTAAGCTCAATCATTATCTATTGCTATTACGGAGTACGACATAAATAATCACAGGGATACCCAACAACGAGGTTATGGTATTTACGGGTAGCATCACGCCACTACGTGCCACAACATCGCAGACGAAGGTGCATATCAACATCGAGAATGCTCCCCAGAGCATCGTAGCTGGCATAAGCACGCGGTGGTCTGCCGTGCGGAAGGTTATACGTGCCACGTGGGGCATCGCCAAACCGATAAAACCAATAGGACCACAGAAGGCTGTAACAGTACCCGCAAGGAGTGTCGTTGAGAGGAAGATTATTGCACGTGAGCGCTTGACATTTAGGCCCATAGTGCGGGCATAACCCTCACCCAGAAGTAGCATATTAAGAGGCTTCACGACTACAACCGCCAACACCGCGCCTACCACAACAACGGGCATTAAAACCATAAGTTGCTCCGCCGTAACAGTAGAGACCGAACCCATAGTCCACACCACGAAGGATTTGAGAGCCTCCTCGCTACCCACATATTGCAAGATTCCCACAACGGCAGATATCGCCGACGAGAGCATCATACCGATGATAAGAATCGTATTTATATTCCTAATTCTGCGCGATAGCCACATCACCAAGAGCAGTATCAGCGCCGAGCCTATCCACGCCACACCCGTAACGCCAACCGACACCAACCACGGCATCGACGCAAGGCCAAGAAGCGGCGTTGCCAGAGTAAAGAGCGCCACACCGAGGCTCGCACCAGAGTTCACACCCAAGACATAAGGACCCGCCAGAGGGTTGCGGAAGAGCGTCTGCATCTGAAGTCCACTTGCCGAGAGTGCCACACCCGCAGCAACGGCAACAGCAACCTTCGGAAGACGCATACGAAGTACAATAGTCGAGATGGTCGCATCCTCCATATCGCCACACAACGTTGCCCACACCGCCTCGAAAGGTAGTGAGGTTGTGCCTGTGAGGATATCAAGAATGGCCAACGCCACGCATCCTACCGCCAGTAGCACAAAGAGTATTGGTATATGTATCGTTCTACTCCGCATCCTTTATCTTGTGATAATAGTATAACTCATCCTCGCCCTCGCCACGCATTATCTTCACCAAATCGTGAAGCACCACATCGGGGCGCACGATAGCCGACTCCCAGAAGTCGCTACCACCAGCCGAGGACCTACGAGCGTTGTTGTTATACACCTCGCCACGCGCCACAACATCACTACCAGCAAAGTGTGGGGCTTGTGCGCGTAGCTCCGCCATAGTTCTTACTTGACCTACATTGAGCCACCTATCAGCGCCTCCTACAAGCGTCAGCGCCTCCTCAAGGCTAATACCACGCGAGCCACCCGTAGGATTCTCTCCCTTGTATATATACTCGCCACCCGCATCCTCTATAAGGCGCACCATATAGCTATCATCCGAGGGCATATACCACACATCCTGATACGGAAGGTTGAACATCACCTTTGGTCGCTCCGCCGTAGTAACCGACTCACGCACCGCCTGATATCGCTCCTCTATGGCACGGAACAACTCCTCGCCACGCTCCCTGCATCCTACAATCTCGGCGATGGCAACCACCCACTCGGCCTTACCAAGTGGCGACTGCTCGGTGTAGTCACCGAGGTATAGGTATGGGATTCTTAACTCCCTGAGTTTTGCCGTAATAGAGCTATTCTCCGCCGTCACACCATACATCAACACCACATCGGGACGCAACGCCACTAACGCCTCGAAATCGAGATTACTATCATAGCCCACATCCACAACCGACTGATTATCAGTTATCGAGAGATTCAAGATATACTCCTTTCCCGAGACTCCGACTATCCTACCGACCTCGCCAATAGCATCCAACATCGCCACGTAGCTCGATGACATACACACCACCCTATCCGCCGCACCGATGATATGCTGACCACGATACCCTGCTGCCGACTCCTCGCTGGAGAATATCGCCAGTGTCTGCTCCTCGAGGGCATCACCCTGCCAAGGGCGTGTGACACGAATAAGGCTACCTCCACACTCATCCTCGGCAATTACAAAGCCTGAAGCGTGGTGCGGAACGTAGAGCATCGTTGTGAATCGGGCGTTGTCATCCTTTGGGTTATGACCACATCCGACACACAAACATAGTGCGAATAGAAGTGCGATTATGTATGCTTTTTGTTTCACACTGCAAAGTTATATTTTTTTATGATTAATTGGCTATAATTGCAAAAATGTTATTATCTTTGCCACACAAAACCACTCGGGATGTAGCTCAGCCCGGTTAGAGTACACGTCTGGGGGGCGTGTGGTCGCAAGTTCGAATCTTGTCATCCCGACAAAGTTAGGCAAATAGATGTAGGATGTTCCTTTCGGGACATCCTCTTTTATTTTATAAGTTATATAACAAGAGTAAATTTAGGCGTAGGAGGCTCGAGATGAGGAGTTTACTTACGTGTAAATGAGCATTTTGCAAGCAAGTCCATATGACTACTTCTATCTCTTTTTGTCGATATTTCCCACTATGCGCCTTAAGCCCGCGCGTGTCATAGCCGTCTTACCCGCCAGCGCCTCGAACTCCTCCTCCGTCATCCTCTGCCACGCCTCTGCATCCAACGCCGTAGGGTCAAATAGTGGGTCGAACATAGCGTTACTATGCAGTGGCGCGTGGCGATTGAACGGACACACGCTCTGGCACGCATCGCAACCATATATCCAGCCATCGAGCGTTATCTCCTCACTACACCCCTCGCGCTCAATCGTGCGACACGAGATGCAACGTCGAGTGTCAATCATACGACTCTCCGATATCGCACCATTAGGACAGCTATCCACACACCTGCGACAGCTACCACATCCCACTCCCTCCATAGGCTTATCATACTCATCAACCTCCTCACTTATAAGGAGTTCTCCAAGGTGCATCATAGAGCCAAGATGTGGGTTTACCACCAGCGAGTTACGCCCTATCCATCCCAAACCAGCACGCACCGCAAGGCTCTTTTCGGCCACGGGAGCCGAGTCAGTGAAGGCCCTAAAACGCAACTCTGGGGCATATTCCTTTAGTCGCTCGGCAACACGCTGAAGCATCTGCTTAATCGTAAGGTGGTAGTCACGTGCCAAGGCATACGACGCAATCTTGGTCTGCATACCCTCTTCATATCCACGACTATAGGGCGATAGGTACGATACAGCACAAACCACAACACTGCGACAACCATCCACCAAAAGCCTTGCATCGAAGCGCTTTTCGACATTGCGTTCGAGGTACGAAAGTGTGGAGTGAGCACCCGATAACAGCCACTCACTAAACCTTTTACGCTCCTCCGCCATAGCCTCCGCAGCCACAACACCCACAAGGTCGAAACCCTCCTCCAGGGCAACTTTTATGATAAGATTTCGAGAAATCATAGGAAAATATTTATGGCAAAAATAGCAAATTTTAATAAATTATTGGTAACTTGCACCCGATTTGTATACTAAATCATTCACCTAAACATTCATAATTATGACATTTAACACTCTTTATGAGATAGTTAAGCACAGTGTCGAGAAGTTCGCAGACCGCATCGCATTCTCAATGATTGGCGGCGAGGATGTGTCGTATAAGGAGGTTGGCGAGCGTGTTGAGAAGGTGCAGGATATGCTCCTTAACGCTGGCGTAAATGCTGGCGATAAGGTTGTTATCCTCAGTAGCAATATGCCAAACTGGAGCGCGGCATACTTTGCAGTTACCTCTGCGGGTATGATTGCCGTACCTATCCTTCCCGACTTTACAGGCGCCGAGCTTGACCTTATTATCGAGCACTCGGAGGCAAAGGCTATCCTTGTGTCGGATAAGCTCTACACCAAACTCTCGAAGTCTACGGTAGAGAAGATGAACATCGTGATTCGTACCAAGGGTCTTAACATCATCTCGCAGCGCGTAGAGGAGCGTGGCGTGGCGAAGGTTCCACAGCCCGAGGATTTGGCCGTAATCATCTACACTTCAGGTACTACATCGAAGCCTAAGGGTGTGATGCTCTCGCACTACAACATCGCTGCGCAGACAACCATCATCCCACCACTCTTCGACTATAACCAGGAGGATGTATTGCTCTCGATTTTGCCTCTCGCACACACCTATGAGTGTACGCTCGGTATGATTTACCCATTCTCACGTGGCGCACACGTTCACTACCTCGACCGTCCACCTACCGCATCGGCTCTTATGCCAGCATTGGCTGCGGTACGTCCTACGGTTATCGCGTCGGTGCCATCGATTATGGAGAAGATTTATCGCGGTAAGGTGCTTCCTACGTTCCAGAAGCGTGCTATCACACGTAAGCTATATAGCTGGGATTGGTCGCGCAAGCTCCTTCATAAGGTTGCAGGTAAGCAGCTTAAGAACCTCTTTGGTGGCCGTATGCGTCTCTTTGCTATCGGAGGTGCGAAGTTCGATCCAGAGGCAGAGCGATTCCTTCTCGAGGCTGGATTCCCATACGGTATCGGCTATGGCCTTACCGAGACGGCACCACTTGTTGCAGGTGCTGTGGGTACTATGGGACGTGTCGGCTCTACGGGTCCTTCGTTGCCAGCCGTGCAGATTCGCCTCGATAACATCAACCCTGAGACACCGCAGGGCGAGATTGTGGTTAAGACACCT
>JADBON010000191.1:0-3475 GCA_015656305.1 Alistipes sp. | reverse complement strand
TGTCTGATCTTAGCGCTAAAGATGTACGGAGCATCTGCTGCTGTTTCTGCGGTCTTCTTAATATTGATGTAAGTACCGCTGGAAGTGGAGGTTCTGAGATACTCGAGGTATCTGTTGCCGTCCTCGTCCTTGCGAACAGTTGCAGTTGCACGCGAAGAGTTGCCTATTGTAATATTAACGTCGGGAGTTCTAGAAGCATCCCAAGGACCAAGGTCGATGTTACCAAATGCTACAGAACCGATGGGAGCATAGAGATGCTCGGTGTTTTCTTCCTTAGAAGGCTCTACGAAGTCACCGCCGAAGTATACGTTATCAAGGTCAAGCTTGAAGAGAGACTCCGCTGCACTGTCGATAGTGAGCTTAGTAACGTTCTCAATGCCCTCGATTGCTGTTGTCTTGATGCGGTAGTTGTCGATATAGAGCTCGAGAGTTCCCTCTACCATCTTGAAGGTGAGAGTAAACCAAGAGTCCTCCTTGATACCTATGGACTCACCGTCAAATCTGACGTAGCCAAGAGCATCGCCCTCTGCTGCGGAAATTACGATAGATGCGTACTCGGTAGAGTCAGCGCCTATGAACTTGAGCGTAGAAGCAGATTCACGAGCGGAGATGTGGTTGTATCTGATCTTTGTCTGGAAGATGACAGGCTCGCCTGCAACCGTTTCTCTGGTTCTGGTGAACGAGAATACGCTAGCTGCGGTAGCGTCAATCTTTGCATACTCAAGATACTTGTTGCCGCTCTGTCTAACTACTCTGGTTTCGGAGATGTTAGCAGTACCGGGAGTGATAGTAACCTTCGCGGTATTGCCGGCCTTCCAAGCACCGCCGTTGAGGTCACCGAAGATTACGGTACCGTCGGGAAGCTTCGAGAGCTCCTCGTCTACGGTCTTGTCGGGCTCATTGTCTGCGTCGGGAATTCTGCCGCTATCATCAACCTCAGGCTCTTCGGGAACAACGGGTGCGCCCGCGATGAGGGTGAAGCCAACCGACTTGATATCGGTGGAGTGTACCATGTTGGAGTCAGACTTAAGAGTTACGGATCTGATAGTATAAGCGTTTGCGGTAGCAGCTTCGCCAATCATAGTGTAGGCATCAGCTGTAATGTCGGTCTTAACCCAAAGCTGAATCTTATTGTCTGCTGTGAATACGAATCTGAGAACGAACCATTCGCCCTCGGATGCTATGTTAGCAAAGTTAGGCGAACCGGTAGATCCCTGGAATGTAAGACTGCCGGTTGCATCGCCTGCTGTACCGCGGAACCAGTAGTGAGGATTGCCCACAATTTCACCCTTTGCATTGTAGAAGATGAAATAGGAGGAGTTCAAAGCGGTAGAAAGGTGATGCTGGCGCATATACATTTCGAATACTATGGACTGGTTATCAACGGGAGTGATGTTAGTATTCTTGAAGTTAATATAAGTACCTGCGCTGGAGTTGCCTATTCTCTCGTAGTGGAGATACTTGCCATCCTTATCCTCAACGACCTTGTTTACGCATGCGCCGTTATTGCCAACGGAGATGGTAAGTACAGAGGAGTTCTCGGCAGACCAGAGCTTAGATGTCTCAAGGTCGGTACCTACGTTAAGGATATTGGTGGTTTCACCCTCGGTAACGTCGATTCTGAAGATACCGTTGGTGTCAGCAGTTGCTGCGCCGATGTAGTACTCGCCAGCCTCTGCTACCGAGAGGGTAGATACGATAGCTGCGCCATACTTAGTAGAAGCTGCAGCAGTTACAGCTACAATAGAGCCGTCTGCCTTATAAATAGCCATTTCACGGGACTGGTTGAAATTGTGAGTCCAGTAAATGGTAACGCTTGCTGCGCCGGTGGTGGTGAACTTAACAAGGTTCTTTGCGATAGTGCCTGCTTCTTCATTCTTGAAGCTGGGAGCCTCTGCAAAGTAGAGACGTCCTGCAAGCTCAAGCTTGGTTGCAGCATCACCCTCACCAATAGTGAAGGTCGCCATAGAGCCGTCGATCTTAGAGAAGGTACTGAGAATTACGGTGAAGTACTGGTTAGTACCAGCCTTGATTTCGGTACCGTCAGCTACAACCTCAAATTCCTTGAAGTTGATAAAGCCTTCGGGAGAAATAACTTCATAACCCTTGTCGGGATCGTCACAATCGGGATTTACGCATGCGTGCCACTGAGCGTGGGGGTCGCCGGTTACGTATTCAAGCTCGGAATAGGTGTGTCCGAGTGCGGGAATAACTTCTTCTACGTTAACCGCGCCACAGGTGCTGTTACAGCTGTGTGTACGGAGACCGGGCTTGGTACAAGTGGGTGCGGTTACGATGTTCCACTCGGTCCACTCGTGGATACAGGAAACGAGAACGCAGGTATACGTGTCGTAATCCCACTCAAACTCGTGATATTTCTCTTCGTCGCCGGGCTGAAGATCATCAAGCGCTACGTAGTACTCTGCGCCCTCGGGGAATTTCACGTTTGCAGTGATAAGTTCCCACTGAGTAGATGTTCCGTCGTAGTAGAGAACGCGAGGAACTGCGTTTGCGAATACGTCAGGAGCTATATTTTGGATAGTGCTGGGAATATAGAGATCGCTAAGGTTAGGACATGCGTCAAATGCGCCGCCTGCGATAAGCACTGTGTAGAAGGGTACTTCTACGAACTTGTCGGTAGTCTTTGCAGCCAGGAGATAATCGTTAACAACGAGCGTACCGTATCTGTAGTTATCGTCGTTGAGAAGGAATCCCGTGCCTGCGAATGCAGTAGCGGCAATATTCTTAAGCGCCTTGCCGGTGAAGGATATCTTGTTTACGTTAGCATATCCATTTGCGATATTAGCGCCTACGGAGGTGATGTGTCCGAGAATTGCTACCGCGGTGATAGAATCCTTCGCGGAGTACCAGGGTGCATCCTCTGCACTATTGAAGTTGTACATAACCTCGGGACCGCCAACGGTGAGAGTGCCGTCCTTGAGTGACCAAGCAACACGATCATCGCCGATCTCGAGCCAGTAGCTGCCATCCTCGCCGGTTGCCGCAGCCGTCTTTGCATAAACGGTGCCCTTTGTACCGGTAAAGGTAGCGGTAGCGAGCGTCGCACCCTCGTCTGCGCCATTAACAACGCATGCGGAAAGGTCGGAGCCGCCATAATAAATAGAATGTAGAGATCCGCATCCGTCGAATGCAGAAGCATCTATGGATTTAACGGTTGCGGGAATGTCGATGGATACAAGGTCAGGAAGTGCCGCGAAGGCATAGCTACCAATGTGCTCTATATTGCCTCTTACAGCAATAGTCTTGATAGCAGAGCCCCACATAGCGATGGGATCCTTTGATGTTGCGAAATCCCAGAATTTGAATACGCCCTCTTCTACCTGAGCTGTTGTGATGTAGTCTGCAACCTCGCCTACGGTAAGGTCTGCCGCATTATAAACAGCATAATCACCTATTGCAAATGTAGTGAGAGTAACAGCTGCAAATTCCTTCATAGCGGCAACTCTTGCAGAAT
>JADBON010000236.1:0-2784 GCA_015656305.1 Alistipes sp. | reverse complement strand
GGGACTTTCGTGG
Source organism: Alistipes sp. (assembly GCA_015656305.1). Classification (GTDB taxonomy): domain Bacteria; phylum Bacteroidota; class Bacteroidia; order Bacteroidales; family Rikenellaceae; genus Alistipes. The sequence continues at coordinate 2,771 of JADBON010000236.1, read as the reverse complement.
TTGGAGTTATTGCAGTTTGTCCTTGCCTCGGTGATGATTGCCGTTACGTTGATTGTGGTGGCGGTACCAGAGGGTTTGCCGATGAGCGTTACGGTGAGCTTGGCTATGAGTATGCGTCGTATGCTTAAGGAGAATAGCCTTGTGCGTAAGCTCCACGCTTGTGAGACTATGGGTGCTGCAACGGTGATTTGCTCCGATAAGACGGGTACGCTTACGAAGAATCGTATGACGGTGATGGAGCTGGAGATGACATCCGCGGAGGCTTTGCCAGATATTATGGATTGTATGGCGGTGAACTCTACGGCCGAACTTACAACGGCTGCGGATGGTGTTTTGTCGCCTATTGGTAACCCTACCGAGGGCGCACTCCTAATGTGGCTAAATAGTCAGCAGATTGATTATGTTGACCTTCGTGAGAGGTATAATATTATTGCGCAGACACCATTCTCGACAGAGACAAAGTCGATGATTTCGGAGGCTTGTAGTGTAGATGGAGAGCGTAAGGTGCGATTTATAAAGGGTGCGCCAGAGGTTGTGATAGCGATGTGTGACGGGGAGTTTGATAAGGCGCATTTCGAGAGCGTATTGCTTGAGTATCAGTCGCGTGCAATGCGTACGCTGGGCTTCGCAATAGAGGAGCAGGGTGTAGTTCGCTTCCTTGGTGTTGTGGGTATCTCGGACCCTATACGTGACGATGTTGCCGAGGCGATAGATACTTGTATGAATTCGGCAGGCGTAAGGGTTATTATCGTGACGGGCGATACACCTGGCACGGCGATGGAGATTGGCCGTCAGATTGGTCTTATCCGTAGTGACGAGGAGGGACAGATAATTTCGGGCCCAGAGTTTGCGGAGCTTGATGATGAGAGTGCTTTGGAGTTGTTGAAGGGCGATAAGTTGAAGATTATCTCTCGCGCACGCCCTAATGATAAGGCTCGTTTGGTGATGCTCTTGCAGCAGAATGGTGAGGTGGTAGCCGTAACGGGTGATGGTACTAACGATGCTCCGGCACTTAGCAAGGCACAGGTGGGCTTGTCGATGGGTGATGGTACGTCGCGTGCTAAGGAGGCGAGTGATATTACCATCATTGATAACTCCTTTGCCAGCATCAATAAGGCGATTATGTGGGGTAGGTCGTTGTACCTGAATATCCGTAGGTTTATCATCTTCCAGATGACCATCAACCTATGTGCCTGCCTTATCGTACTTCTCGGTGCGTTTATTGGCTACGACTCGCCACTTACCGTTACGCAGATGCTTTGGGTGAACCTCATTATGGATACCTTTGCGGCGATGGCACTCTCGTCATTGCCACCTGATAGAAGTGTGCTGAACGAGAAGCCACGTAACCCTAATAGCCATATTATCGACCGCAGAATGTTGTGGCGTATAGTGCTTACAGGTATGGTATTCTTCCTCTTCCTCGGAGCTTTGTGGCAGTATATGTTCCATATCGAGATTCACTCGGTAAGGGATATGATTAACCCGCAGAACTTGGGCGTTTTCTTTACCGATGTATTTAGCCTCAATAAGAAGGCATTGCATCTAACGGGTGAGGAGATGGGTATCTACTTCTCGGTATTTGTATTGATGCAGTTCTGGAATTTGTTTAATGTTAAGTATTTCCGTACCGATAGAAGCCTTATAGGAGATATCATAGATTTGTTCCGTGACCGCGAACGCGTGAAGGAGTCGTATAATAAGTATTTCTTGCTTATTGCGTTTGTGATTATCGTGGGCCAGGTGCTTATTGTGACCTTTGCGGGCGATATCTTCAATGTTAAACCTATTACGGCGGAGGATTGGATGTTGCTTATTGCTATCACCTCGCCAGTGTTGATAGTGCCAGATATTGTGAGATTCGTAACGGGAATCGTGAAACGTTAAAAAAAATAGAGGTTGACTACATTCGTGGACAACCTCTTTTTTTTGTTACTCCTTGCAGTGTGGGCAGTGATGATGCTCGCTAAGAATCGTATGTGGTACGTTACCGTGCGAAATAAGTTGAATAGGGCAGTTGTAGTTGCGTAGCTGCTCCTCGGTGATGATATTAGAGTCGTGGCGATGCACGTGGCGGTTGACGCACATAATGCTACGCACAACACTCGATATGGTGCCTATATCGTGCGAAACCATAACGATAGCCATCTCCTCGGAAAGGTGGTGGAGAAGGTTGTAGAGTTCGTTCTCGAATTGATTGTCTACAAAGTTCGTAGGCTCGTCTAATACCAAGAGTTTGGGGCGAGAGATAATGGCGCGACAGAGCATCACACGCTGAAGTTGTCCTCCAGATAACTCGCCTATTGGCCTGTGCGTTAGGTCGTTGAGTTTTGCTAACGATAACACCTCCTCGGCACGCTTACGCTCCGCATTACCATATCTGCAGAAGAGTCCTCGTTCCGCCTGAATACCCGACATAACAACCTCCAAAACCGAGATTGGAAACTCCTTATCGAAGGCAGATATCTGCGGAAGGTAGCCAATGTGTGGCTTCTTGTTGCGAAGAATTTTGGGACTATACTCAATCGTGCCGCTATGGTCGATAATGCCCATAATGGCCTTCACAAGCGAGCTCTTGCCACCGCCATTAGGACCTATGATTCCGATGAAGTCATTATCGTAGATGTCGATATTTACGTGTTCCAATGCGACGGTGCTGTCGTAGCGCACTCCGAGGTCGCGGATGGTAATTATAGCCTCTCTACTCTCCATTGTAGTTGCAAATAATGTTGGTTACACGCTCAATCTCTTCGAGGATATCCTCTGCCAAG
>JADBON010000003.1:0-16837 GCA_015656305.1 Alistipes sp. | reverse complement strand
GAGTCAGAGATGCAGAAAATCTTTACGTTGTAGCCAAGCTCACCGAGTGAAGCAGCTGCAGAAGCACCACCAAGACCGGTACCTACAACGATAATATCCAACTTACGCTTATTAGCTGGGCTAACAACCTTGATAGCTGCCTTGTGGTTGCTCCACTTCTGAGCCAACTCACCAGCTGGGGTTTTTGCGTCTAATTTATAAGCCATAATTATTTTTAATTTTTATTGTTTCCGAATCAAGATATTACAAAGCTGCCAAGAACTCGCCACTCTTAAGGAAGCAGAATACTGCAACAGTTGCGAAGCCCAAGAAGATGAGTGTAGCAACGATGTTTGCCAAGCACTTCAAACGTGGGTACCAAGTGTCGTTAGCCCAACCTACTGTCTGGAACATAGACCAAACACCGTGTGTAAGGTGGAACCACAACGCTGCGAACCATACGAGGTAAAGAGCTACGTTGTACCACTTTGAGAATGTAACCATCATAAGTGCAGCACCGCTTGTAGCAGCAATCTCATAGCCATCAACTACAGATGCGTGACCACCCATAATCTCAACAAGCTGCATCTTTGACCAGAAGTGTACGAGGTGAAGACCAAGACCCAAGATTACGATAACGCCCAAAACGAGCATATTCTTAGATGACCAAGCAACACCCTTCTCCTGAACGGTAACAGCATAACGCTGCTTACCACGAGCGCGGTAGTTGTCTACAGTAAGAATGAAGGCGTAAACGAAGTGTACGAGAACACCCAACGCCAAAACTGCTGTACCTGCAAGTGCATACCAGTTAGCACCCAAGAAAGCACAAATTGCATCATAACCCTCATAGCTGAAAAGCATTGTAAGGTTCATTGACATATGGAAAAGAATAAAGAGTACGAGGAAGCATCCTGAAATACTCATAACAAGTTTCTTTCCCACTGATGAATTAGTTAAAAAACAGCTCATAGTGTAAAAAATTTAGATTATATTTGTAAATAGTTTTGTCGATTATTGGGTATACAATGCTCGGTAGACGTGTCAAAACGCAACTTTGCTACCGCAAAGATAACAATTGTTTGCATAATAACAATACCAAAATCGGTTTTTTACACGTTTAGATTAAAGATTTTCGCGATTTTTCATAAAGTTTACAGAGTTATGGAGGATAAAAAAGAGATTCGACGCATTGTGCGTCAGCGTATAAAGGAGATGACTCCCGAGGCAAGAGAGAGTGCCGCTACGAAGATATTCCAAACCATAGAGTCACGCAACGAGTTTCAAGCCTCGCAGTGCATAGCCCTCTTTGCTGCGATGGCCGATGAGGTGGCTACAGCCAATGCGCTACACGATTGGCGCGAGATGGGCAAGCACATCGTAGTTCCAAGGGTTGAGGGCGATGTTATGCGCTTCTATGACTACGCCCCTGAGCAGATGACAACGGGAGCCTTCGGCATAGAGGAGCCAACATCCGACACGGAGATACCTGCCGAGGCTATTGACCTTATGATAGTCCCCGCACGCGCTTTTACACGCGAGGGTTTGCGCCTTGGACGTGGCGGAGGCTTCTACGATAAGTATATGTCGCTGGAGGGATTCCGAGCCTACAAAATAGGCATTGCGTATGAGTGTCAGATATTCGACTCACTACCCCACGCTCCGCACGATATAGCAGTTGACGTAGTTATCACAGAGGCATAAAAAAAAGAGCAAAGGGTGTCCCGTATTATAGGACACCCTTTACTATTTATGCTGAGGCTTTATGCTTGAGGCAACTTAAATGTAAACTCCAAGCCGCCAACCTTACGATTCTTAACCGAGATATCACCGCCGTGGAACAACACCGCATTCTTAACAATCGAGAGTCCAAGGCCCGTACCTCCAAGTTTACGTGAACGTCCCTTGTCGATACGATAGAAACGCTCGAAGATATGTACGAGATGCTCCTCGTCGATACCGATACCATTATCCGAGAACGAGAGTGTGTAGAATCCCGAATCCTTATCCATAAGGCGGATGTAGATATCACGACCTCCAGAGTATGCTATTGCGTTGTCGGTCAGGTTCTTAAATATCGACATAAGGAGCGTTGAGTTACCCTTAACCATAAGCTGGTCGGGAAGTTCGATATTCACACGCATACGCTTGTCATCTGGCAACAGCGCCACCTCCGCAGCTATCTCATCAATCAATGGGCGAAGGTCGACACTTTCGCAAACGATATGACTACTACCATCCTCAAGGCGCGTGATAGTCGACACATCCTGCAACAGCTGCGTAAGACGCTGACAGTGAGCATAACTCTTCTCGATAAACGACATACGCTCCTGGTCGCTCATATCCTTCGACGAAATCATAGTCTCGAGATAGCCCTGAATAGCCGCTACGGGGGTCTTAAGTTCGTGGTTGATGTTATTTGTAAGCTGGCGCTTGATACGCAACTTCTCCTGCTGCTCGTGGAGAGCCTTATCGTGCTCACGCTCCACATCACTCGAAGCCTGACGAAGACGGCCATAGAGGTCGATAATATGGCGCGAAAGGTCGCCAAGCTCATCGTTTGCAAACTCTGGCATAGAGTCCAAGTCGGCACCATTCTCCATAGCCTGTGCTGCACGTGCCAAGCTGCGTAGGTTGCGGCTAAGACGCAATGCAAGGAGTAGTGCTATCATAACCGTGGCAACTGCAACACCTATAATAGCATAGAATATCACCACATCGAGTACATTCTCGCTATTGAGATGGCTCAACAACGAGTAACGATAGATGATAAAACCTCCAATGAGCGACAATATAAGCATCGTAAGTAGCAGATACATACTGCCACGATAGCTAAACACTTTAGTCTTCGAATCCATAGCCATATCCTGTACGTGTTATAATGTGATTTCCATAGTTACGCAACTTCTTACGCATACGTGTAATGTTTACATCTATTGTACGGTCGAGCACCACCACCTCATCGCTCCACACGTGGCGCATAATCTGCTCGCGAGAAAGTATCGTGCCACGGTTAGAGAGCAGTAGCGACAATATATCGAACTCCTTGCGCGTCAGTTGTACCTCTTCGCCATCCACAAAGCAGCGCTTATTGAGGGTATTAACCTCCAGACCTTCATAGCGTATAACGTTATCCGACTGCTGCTCTGGCGTTGCGCTACGCTTGGTGCGACGTAGCACACTACGCACTCGTGCCAAGACCTCGGCAATGGAGTATGGCTTGGCGATATAGTCATCCGCACCCATATCGAGTCCCTTAATCTTATCATCCTCGCCATCGAGGGCCGAGCAGAAGATAATAGGAATCTCCGAGGTATCGGGGCGTTTCTTGAGGATACCCGCAAGACCGAAGCCACTCAACTCCCCCATCATAATATCGAGAATTATGAGGCTCATATCCTTTATATCAATAGCCAACACCTCCTCGGCACTATATGCCGTGGTGACCTCATAACCCTCCTTCTCGAGGTTAAACTTCAGGATTTCGCAGAGCGACTCCTCGTCGTCAACAACTAAAATTTTGTACTTACTCATACTATGTTCAAGGCCATATCAACCCATCAATAATACAAATATAGCAAAATTTCTAATACCGAGCAACAAATTTCCTAAAATTATCACTCCTTAGCACCACTTAGGCGCTCCTGATACATAAGTCGCGTGGTGATACCCTCGGTAATTTCCTCCGACGAAGTGACCTCCTTTACAAAGATAAGGGTTGTTGTGACATCAATATCGCTCTTATCCCACATATCCTGCGAGAAGTTTTTTCTATCGCCGACATAGCGCCATCCCCTTTCCGACATATAGTTCATCGCACCGATAGAGGTACGAAAATAGATAGCCTTACCACTCTCATCCACAAGGGTATTTTTTACCAACGTACTTTGACCATAGTCAATCTGCGAATATGAAGCACCCGAGAGCGCACAATATACGACATAAGGCTCTGCGGCAAAGGCAACAACAGAGAGTAATGATGAAAACAAAAGTATAAAAATCTTCTTCATAGCTGCAACGTATTATTGTTCAGAACTCTCACCCTTTTTCTCAACATACATCTGTCGAGTCATAAATCCCTCGGTAATCTCTTCGGGCGAGGTAATCTCCTTCTGGAGTATCAGCGTCATAGGCTCACGCAACGCCTCCACTACTCTCCAGCCATACTTCGACAAATGGTTCGCCACCTGAATAATCGTTGAGTATGATCTTTTTTTGCCATTCTCATCAACCAGCCAATTTCGACTATCGTCCTCCTGTCCATAGCTTATCTTCACCCATTCTCGTCCATCCAAAGAGCCTGTGGGATAACTTGTTATGGTACAGTATACGGTTTGAGGCTCCGCAGCAAAAGCTATAACAGAGAGCATTAGGGCAACAAATAGTGTAGTAAGTTTTCTCATAGTGTTAAGATTTATAGTGTTAATTGTTTGCTATAACAAATTTACTACACATCCTCGCGATTTCTATCACACACTTCGGCGAAAGGGAAATATCAAGCGGTGAAGTGACATTTAGCAGAGGTGAAACGGAAATAAATAAGGGCATCCCCGAAAGGACGCCCTTATATTTATACCAACAGGAGTTGAATTATTTTGCCTCCGACTCACAATATACACATCTCACAACGCCATCCACATTCTCGAATCGTGGGCGCACAGGCTCAAGATTTGAGATACAGAGTGGATTAGGACATTTGCAACCCATTGCTGTGCCGTGCTGTTCGAAGTGCTTGTCGCCCTCCTTCTGCCACTGCAACAACTTAAGAATAAGCGCCATACGCACAAACTTACCATTCTCAACCTGACGGAAGTATGCGGCACGAGGGTCAGCATCTACGTCGATAGCAATCTCGTTGACACGTGGCAATGGATGAAGAACTGCCATACGCTCCTTCGCTAAACGCATCTTCTCGGCATCCAACACGAAGCAATCCTTAACACGCTCATACTCATCAAGGTCGGTAAAACGCTCCTGCTGAACACGTGTCATATAGAGGATATCTACGTCACCAATAACGCTCTCGATGTCGTTAGACTCGCGGTACTCAACACCAAGGCGGTCGAAGACATCACGCTTGATGTAGTCTGGAAGAGCCAACTCGGGAGGCGAGATAAGCACAAACTTAGTGTTCTCGTAGCGTGTCATAGCCTTGATAAGTGAGTGTACGGTGCGGCCATACTTCAAATCACCAACAAGACCTATCGTGAGGTTATTCAACGTACCAAGCTCGCGTTTGATGGTAAGAAGGTCGGTCATCGTCTGCGTTGGGTGGCTATGTGAGCCGTCACCAGCGTTGATGATAGGTGTCGATGACACCTCCGTAGCAGCGAGTGGCGCACCTTCAACCTTGTGGCGCATAGCGATGATATCGGCAAAGCAGTTGATAACACGTACAGTATCCTGCACAGTTTCGCCCTTTGATACCGACGATGACTTGGCATCGGCGAAACCAAGAACGTTACCACCAAGCTCCATCATAGCAGCGGTGAAACTCAAGCGTGTACGTGTGCTTGGCTCGTAGAACAACGTTGCGAGCTTCTTGCCACGACACACCTCGCTATACTGCTCGCGGTTGGCGATGATATCCTCCGCCACGGCAATAATCTCGGCAATCTCGCCTACCGAGAGGTCTGTAGGGTCTATCAAATGCTTCATTTAATTTCGGTGTTTGTGATTACTTAATCCAAGACTCGTCTGATGGGTTGTTGCGGAACTTAAGGATACGCTCCTTGTCCTCAGGCTTGATGTAACCCTCCTCGGCAGCAACCTCAACCAAAGCATCGAGGTTCGAGAGAGAGTAGTTCTTAGCCTCGGCAGCAGCAAGACGATCCAAGCCCTTCTGCATACCATAAGTGAAGATGCTCACAATACCGAGAACATCAGCACCTGCGTTACGCAAAGCCTCAACAACCTCGATACAGCTACCACCAGTTGAGATAAGGTCCTCAACAACAACTACCTTCTGTCCCTTCTCCAACTTACCCTCAATCTGGTTACCACGACCGTGGTCCTTAGAACCAGAACGAACATAACCCATAGGGAGGTTAAGGATTGTAGCAGTGATAGCAGCGTGTGCAATACCTGCAGTTGATGTACCCATCAACACCTCTACCTCTGGGTAGTGCTTACGAATAAGCTCTGCGAGGCCCTCCTCCACGTGGTTACGAACCTCAGGAGCTGTGAGAGTCAAACGGTTGTCGCAATAGATAGGGCTCTTAATACCACTTGCCCAAGTAAAAGGCTGCTCAGGACGCAAAAATACAGCACCAATAGAGAGCAAATCTTTAGCAATCTTCTTTTCCATAATATCTTCGTTTTTAATTATTTACAATTCATTACTCCGCAAACTCACGCATACAACGCTCATAAGCTGCAACAGGATCGTCAGCAGCCGTAATAGGACGACCTACAACGATGAAGTCCGAGCCAATCTCCTTCGCACGCTCTGGAGTAGTTACACGTACCTGATCGCCAACATCACCATCTGCGAAGCGAACACCAGGAGTTACGGTCATAAACTCTGCACCGCACGCCTCCTTAACCATAGCCGCCTCAAGTGGAGAGCATACCACGCCATCCAAGCCCGCAGCCTTTGCATTCTCGGCATACTTAACGATAGTGTCGTTGATAGATGCACCGATGAGAAGCTCCTTCTGCATACGCTCCTCTGAAGTAGATGTGAGCTGTGTAACGGCGATAAGGAGTGGACGTGTGCCATCCTCACGTGTAAGGCCCTCGATAGCAGCCTTCATCATATCTACGGTACCAGCGGCGTGAACATTGGTCATATCAACATCCAAGTTACGCAACACCGACATAGCCTTCTTTACGGTATTTGGAATATCGTGAAGCTTGAGGTCGAGGAAGATACGGTGACCACGCTCCTTGATAGTGCGTACAATCTCTGGACCCTCAGCATAGAAGAGCTCCATACCAATCTTCACGAATGGCTTACGGCCTGTGAACTTATCCAAGAAGTTGAGTGTCTGCTCCTTGCTGCTGAAATCGCAAGCAATAATTACATCACGTTTGCTCATAATTATATAGTTTTTTATATTGTTGTTCTACATTCGGCGCACGAATCGCACTTTATTCTACAAAGTTAGAAAAAAATATTGAGATATCAACACCTAAAATGCGATTTGTTTCAAATAGATAGGCTTCAACGCCGTTCCACAAATACGTCAACGCCAAATTTGTCGATTCGCCACCCTACCCAAATACAAAAAAAAGTGGATGCTCAACACTCGTGAACATCCACCTTTTAGTATAAAAATCGCGCGGCATCTATTACTTTACAATACCGATAATGTCGCGCAAACGCTCGATGCCAAGTCTCTCCATCTCAAGAGGCAAAGCCTCGATAATCTCCTTCGAAGCGTAAGGATTACGCAAGTTTGCAGCACCAACCTGAACCGCCGTAGCACCCGCCATCATCATCTCGATAACGTCCGAAGCAGAGCTTACGCCACCACATCCCATAACTGGAATCTGGCAAGCGTTAGCCACCTGGTAGACCATACGCAATGCCACAGGGAAGATAGCATCTCCCGAGAAACCGCCCATCTTATTAGCGATAACGGGCTTGCGACGTACGGTGTCGATACGCATACCGAACAACGTGTTAATCAAGCAGATACCATCAGCACCAGCATCCTCACAAGCACGTGCGATAGATACCACATCGGTAACATTTGGGCTAAGTTTGATAAACACAGGCTTTGTAGTAACGGCCTTAACACGACGCGTAACCTCCGCAGCACTCTCAGGCTGTGTACCGAAGTTCACACCACCCTTATGCACGTTTGGACACGACACGTTAACCTCGATAATCTCCACCTGCTCCTCCTTGTCAATCTTCGCGCAACACTCCTCGAACTCCTCGAACGAGAAGCCGCTGATGTTAGCAACGATAGGCTTATGGTAAATCTCACGTAAGCGTGGTAGCTCCTCCGAAATTACCCTATCAATACCTGGATTCTGAAGACCTACCGCATTGATAAGGCCCGACTTACACTCAGCAATACGTGGTGTAGGGTTACCAAAGCGTGCCTCACGTGTAGTACCCTTGATAGAGATAGCGCCGAGGCAGTTGATATCGTAGAACTCCGCAAACTCCTGACCAAAGCCGAAGGTTCCCGAAGCTGGGACTACAGGGTTGTCGAGCTTCACACCGCAAAGCTCAACAGATGTATCATAGTGCTTTACCATATTATCTCCTCACGTTTTAGTACAGGACCCTCTTTGCAGATTCGCTTATTGCCATACTTTGTTTTGCAGGTGCAGCCTACGCAAGCGCCAAAGCCACAACCCATACGCTCCTCGAAGCTGAACTCGCCATCTACCTCCGTAGCGTCGTACAATGCCTTGAGCATTGGAAGTGGTCCACAAGTATAGAGGTAGTCGAACGAGAGTGCCTTCTCGCGGATAACATCCGTCACGAAGCCCTTTGTGCCGTGCGAGCCATCAGCCGTAGAGCAGTAGACATCCACGCCCAAAGCCTTGAACTCCTCCTCGTAGAATATCTCATCCTTGGTGTTAAAGCCTAGGATTACCATAGGCTTCTTACCCTCCGAGAGCAATCGCTTGCACAAGTTATACAACGGTGGCACACCTACACCGCCACCTACCAATAGTGGTCTCACCGCCGAGTTCTCGGTATTAAAACCATTACCGAGGCCCGTAAGGATATCGAGCTTCGTACCTGGTACCATATGGCTCATCTGGTCGGTACCGCCACCCACTACCTTATATATAATAGTAATAGTCTGGGCATCGTAGTCCGAAACCGAGATAGGACGACGCAAGAACTTACCCTCGAGTTCGATATTTATGAACTGTCCCGAGCGAGTGATATACTGGGTATCGCCCTCCAACACCATACGGTAAACCGCAGGTGTTAGAGGCTCGTTACTCAAAACCTTATATATGTCTCTCTTATACATTATTCTGCATCAATTGTAGATACGCCGAGAGTAATCTCCTCCAATACATCGAGAAGCACGCTTACAGTCTCAAGAGCAGTGAAGATTGTCACGTTGTTCTCAACGGCACAACGACGGATGTCGTAGCCATCGAGGCGTGCGCTACTCTGGTTGATATCTATAGTGTTGATAACATAATTTACGTGGCCCTTACGGATAGAGTCGAAAATCTCGGTAGAACCCTCGCTGAGCTTCTTCAAGCAACGAGTGCGGATGCCATTCTCACGCAAGAATGTTGTAGTACCGCTGGTAGCCTCGATGTTGAAACCAAGCTCATAGAAGCGACGGATAAGAGGCAATGCACGCTGCTTATCGGCATCGGCGATGCTCACGAAGATAGTACCATAGTTTGCAATGGTCATACCTGACGACTGCAATGACTTGTACAACGCGCGACGCAACGACGAGTCGTAACCGATAGCCTCACCCGTAGACTTCATCTCTGGAGAGAGGTAAGAGTCCACACCACGAATCTTCGCGAATGAGAAGGCTGGAGTCTTAACATACCAACGCTTCTTCTCATCGGCGATAACCTTTGTTACACCCTGCTCCTTAAGGCTCTTGCCAAGCATCACATTTGTAGCGATGTTTGCCATAGGAGTGCCTGTTGCCTTAGAGAGGAATGGTACGGTACGTGAAGAACGTGGGTTAACCTCGATAACATATACCATATCGTTGTCATCGGCAATGAACTGGATATTGTAGAGACCTACGATACCAATCTCCATACCAAGACGGATTGTGTAGTCGATGATAGTATCCTTCACCTTCTGGCTAACGCTGAAGGTAGGATATACGCTGATAGAGTCACCAGAGTGGATACCTGTACGCTCTACGTGCTCCATAATACCTGGGATAAAGACATCCTTACCGTCGCAGATAGCGTCAACCTCCAACTCCTTACCCATAATATACTTATCGACCAAAACTGGCGAGTCCTCGTTAATCTCTACCGCAGTCTTGAGGTAGTGACGCAAAGCCTCCTCGTTCGATACAATCTGCATAGCGCGACCACCGAGTACGTAGCTTGGACGTACCAAAACTGGGTAGCCGATGCGCGTTGCAGCAGCTACACCTCGCTCGATATCGGTGATAGCCTCAGCCTCTGGCTGTGGGATACCTGCACGACGCATAATAGCCTCGAAGCACTTACGGTCCTCGGCGTTGTTGATAGCCTCGATACCTGTACCGATAATCTCTACGCCAAGGTCTGCCAAAGGCTTAGCAAGGTTAATAGCAGTCTGACCACCGAGAGATACCACTACGCCCGTAGGCTTCTCCAACTCGATAACGTTCATAACATCCTCCACAGTAAGTGGCTCGAAGTAGAGCTTATCGCTGGTTGTGTAGTCTGTAGATACGGTCTCAGGGTTATTGTTGATGATGATAGCCTCGTAACCAGCCTCGCGGATAGCCCAGATAGCGTGAACGGTTGAGTAGTCGAACTCGACACCCTGACCGATACGGATAGGACCTGAACCGAGAACCACAATCTTCTTGCGGTCGGTTACGATAGACTCATTCTCCTGCTCGTATGTAGAGTAGAGGTAAGGCACGTCAGAGTGGAACTCCGCAGCACAAGTATCAATCATCTTGTAGACTGGGAAGATTGCGTTTGACTTACGGAACAAGAACACCTCGCTCTCGGTCATACCCCACAACTGGCCGATGAACTTATCGCTGAAGCCCATACGCTTTGCCTCCTTCAATGTCTCGATATCACGAACGTTCTCCTTAACCACCTTCTCCATCTCAACGATATTCTTGAGCTTCTCCAAGAAGAAGAGGTCAATCTTCGTGTTATCGTACACGTGCAACAAATCTACGCCACGACGGATAAGCTCCGCGATAGCATAGATACGGTCGTCGGTACCCTTACGGATGTATGACAAGATGCCCTCTACGGACATAGTATCAAACTTCTTGTGGTAGACGTGGCACACGCCAGTCTCCAACGAGCGAACAGCCTTCAAAAGGCCCTCCTCGAAGGTACGGCCAACGCTCATAACCTCACCCGTAGCCTTCATCTGAGTACCAAGCTCGTTAGAGGCCGAAGTAAACTTATCGAATGGGAAGCGAGCAACCTTCGTTACGATGTAGTCCAACGTAGGCTCGAAGCTGGCAGGGGTATTAGCGATGCGAATCTCATCGAGAGTCATACCGATAGCTACCTTTGCGGTAACACGTGCGATAGGATAACCACTCGCTTTTGAAGCAAGAGCCGATGAACGGCTTACACGTGGGTTAACCTCGATGATATAGTATTTGAATGACAATGGGTCGAGAGCAAACTGAACGTTGCAACCACCCTCAATCTTCAACGCGCGGATAAGCTTCAACGCACTTGAGCGCAACATCTGATACTCCTTGTTTGCCAAAGTCTGGCTTGGAGCAACAACGATAGAGTCACCCGTATGGATACCTACTGGGTCTACGTTCTCCATCGAGCAGATAGCAATCGCAGTGTCGTTCTTATCACGCATTACCTCGAACTCAATCTCCTTATAGCCCTTGATGCTCTTCTCTACAAGTACCTGGTGGATAGGCGACAATGCCAAGGCATTACGCATAGTATCACGCAACTCCTCCTCGTTATCCGCGAAACCACCACCTGTACCACCGAGCGTAAAGGCAGGACGAAGCACTACTGGGTAGCCGATCTCCTTTGCAGCCTCAACACCCTCCTCGATTGTGTTGGTGATGCGCGATGGGATAACAGGCTCACCAATGCGTACGCAGAGATCCTTGAACAACTCACGGTCCTCAGCCTCCTCGATAGAGGTAAACGACGTACCGAGAATCTCCACGCCACACTCCTCCAAGATACCCTTCTTTGCAAGCTGCACCGCGAGGTTCAAACCTGTCTGACCACCAAGACCTGGAACGATAGCATCAGGACGCTCGTAGCGGATAATCTTTGCAACATACTCAAGTGTCAATGGCTCCATATACACCTTATCGGCGATATGGGTATCTGTCATAATAGTTGCTGGGTTAGAGTTAACAAGGATAACCTGATAACCCTCCTCCTTAAGAGCAAGACACGCCTGTGTACCTGCGTAGTCGAACTCTGCGGCCTGGCCAATAACGATAGGACCAGAACCAATAACCATTACTTTCTTAATATCTGTTCTCTTTGGCATAGTTTACTTCTCCATTAGTTTAATGAATTTATCGAAGAGATATGAGCTGCTTGACTCTGGTGTGCAATCAGGCTGATACTGCACCGAGAAGAGCTTATCTACAACCGACTCGATACCTGCTACGGTATTGTCCAAGAGGTTGCGGTGTGTAATCTGCAATGGTGTCGATGCGAGCGACTCCTCGTCGATTACATAACCGTGATTCTGTACAACAATCTCCAACTTACCTGTCTCCAAGCACTTTACAGGGTGGTTACCACCACGGTGACCAACCTTCATCTTAACGTTCTTAGCACCGTAGCTGATAGCAAGAAGCTGATGACCAAGGTCTACACCAAAGATTGGCAACTTACCACGCAACTCACGCAATGTGTCGCAGATAACCTCCGCATCGGCAGGATTACCAGGACCGTTCGATACGAATACGCCATCAGGGTTGAAGGCCATAATCTCCTCGGCTGTAGAGTTGTAAGGCACGATAGTGACGTTACAACCCTTGGCATTGAGCTGACGGATGAAGCTATACTTAATACCGCAGTCGATAGCCACTACATCCCACTTATGGTTTGGCGTACGCGAGAACCAACGCTTCTTGCAGCTAATACGCTCCAAGAGGTTGTGGCGAAGCTCCGTAGTGCGGATAAGCTCCATAACCTCGTCGTGTGGCATATCATAATCTACGATAGCAGCCTTCTGAGTACCCTCGTCGCGGATAATGCGAGTAATCATACGTGTATCCACGCCACTGATGCCTGGAACATCAAGCTCCTCGAAAGCCTCGTTGAGAGTCTTTGTGTAGCGGAAGTTGCTTGGTGAATCGCAGCACTCACGAACTACCATACCGCCCATAGATGGGAACTTACTCTCGTAATCCTCATCTGCAAAGCCGTAGTTACCCATCAAAGGATAGGTCATAACCACAATCTGGTCTGTGTAAGTTGGATCGGAAACAATCTCCTGATAGCCTACCATAGAGGTATTGAACACCAACTCGCATACCGCAGTACGATTCGAGCCGAAGCCATAGCCAGGAAACTCCTTACCGTTCTCAAGCACAAGTTTCTTAGTAAAAGGTTTCATTGAATTGTTTTTTTATATTATTTTGTTTTGTTGTCGTATACTACTTCGCCACGATGGATGGTTATCACAACATCGCCCGTCATCTCTCTACCATCGAACATCGTAATCTTACCCATAGAGAAGAACTTCTCGCTATCTACTCGCCACTCACGATTCACATCCAAAAGTACCACATCGGCTCTCTGACCTACTTCGATACCACCCTCGATGCGGAATACTTTACGTGGGTTCTCGCTCATAATCTTCACCAAATGCTCCAACGTGATAACACCCTTACGTACAAGGTGGGTATTCAACGCTGCAAAGGCTGTCTCCAAGCCCACGATACCCATCGCACTATCCTTCAAGCCGCGCGACTTCTCCTCAACGCTATGAGGTGCGTGGTCGGTAGCAATCATATCAATCGTACCATCCTTGATACCCTCGATAAGTGCTGCGCGATCCTCCGCCGAGCGGATTGGAGGGTTCATCTTCCAGCGAGCATCCTCCTGAAGGTCCATATCGCTAAAGATAAGGTAGTGAGGGCCTGTCTCACAAGTAACCTTCACGCCACGAGCCTTAGCCTCACGCACAAGCTGCACTGTCTCCTTCGTAGAGATGTGACATACGTGGTAGCGGCAACCTACGCGCTCGGCAATCTCGATATCGCGACGCACCTGCTCCCACTCACTCTCCGAGCAGATTCCCTTATGGTTATGCTGGCGAGCATACTCTCCATCGTGGATATAACCACCCTTGAGCAACTCCTCAACCTCGCAGTGTGCCGCGATAAGGGCATCGTGCTTCACAGCCTCGGTCATAGCACGCTCCATCATACCATCTACCTGCACACCACTACCATCATCCGAGAAGGCACACACCTTATCGTGCAACGCTGCCACATCTACCAACTCCTCGCCCTTACGGCCAATAGTGATAGCGGCATAAGGCAACACCTCGATTTTAGCATCGCTGTCGATGATATCCTGCTGCACCTTGAGGTTCTCTACGCTATCTGGCACAGGGTTCAGATTTGGCATAGAGCATACGGTTGAGTAACCGCCACGTGCCGCAGCCATACTACCTGTTGCGATGCGCTCCTTATATCCGAAACCTGGCTCACGAAGGTGAACGTGAACATCCACAAATGCTGGAGCAACCATAAGTCCCTCCGCCGAGATAACCTTATCGCCAGCCTCCGCAACGATATTTTCGCCACGCTCCGCAATACGGCCATCCACAATTAGGATATCCTCCACGCCACGTCCTACGACATAACCTCCCTTGATGATAGTTCTCTGCTGTCCCATATATTAAAAAACAAGCGGCCCAAAAAAGAGCCGCCAATATCAATTAAAAACAATGATTCCCAATGAGTTAAAAGGTCGACAATTAACCCACGACTGATTGTCCTGTGACACACAATTATAGAGGTTATTTATCGCACGCTTCATATATAGTCCCAAATTTGTGCAAAGATAAGCATTTTTTAAATTTCTCGCAATAGTTTGCCTCTATATTTTATTATATTGCAGCAACTACAACACCCTCCAACAATGCCCAACAGATGTATCTGCCACACTTTCCCACAAACATCCAAAGTGCCGAGGGGAGGAACTTCGCCTTGTAGAATCCCAACACTATGGCAAAGATATCGCCAACGAAAGGTGTCCACGTCAGAAGCGCCAGCAGAGGACCCCACTTCTCAACCCTCGCCTTATGTTTCGCGATAGTCTCGGGCTTCACACGAAACCACCTCTCGAGCCACTCCAATTTTCCGAGCCAGCCCATCCAATATCCTATAAGACCACCTATCCAATTACCGAGTGTCGCAACGACAACTGTCGTAACGGGTTCTCCACCCGCTACAAGCATTCCCACAAGAAGCACATCGGAGCTAAAGGGGAATATCGTGGCAGCGAGCAACGAACCTATAAATAGGCCAACGTATCCAAATTCAAGAAGCGATTCCATAATAATATAAACAAGGTATGCAAAGATAGTGAAAAAAGTAAAAGTGTGAAACGAAAAACCCCGAATGAGTTGTACATTGCATACTTCTCATTCGAGGCTTTGACATTTACCGCACTATGGCGGTGTTATACTAATGGCTTACCACTCGATAAACTCACCCTTACCACGGAACACACCTGCGATACGGTGGCCCTCGTCATCAATGCAGTCGATAGTGAAGGTGTAGTTATCCTCGGCATCCTTCTCGACCACAATCTTACCGTCGACAAGTGGGGCAAAATCCAAGTAACCTGCAGTCATATACCAGGTATTAACCTGCATATACTGACCGCCACCCATATCCTCCATACTTCCGACAATGAAGTTACCCGCAGAGGTACCTGGAGTATAAGTGCCACAGATATCTTTTCCACCACGTGGCAACTGCAAGTCGAGCTGGAACTCATCGCCAAACTCCTCGCCAGTCTCAAGGTCAAGCTCCTCGAAGAGGAATACCTGACAAGTGTCGTAGCCAGCGTAGTACATATTACCTACGTAAGCACCTACAAACAAGCCATCGTTGATATCGAAATAGTAGTCACGACGAAGGGTACTAAAGCCCTCGTTAGAGTCGGCTTTATAGAGGTCGATAACAAGACTTCCCTCATAATTTACGTAGTGTACCTCGCCATTCTCAAGGGTAATGAAGGCCTCAATCTTATTCTCCGACACTACAAGGCGCACCTCCGAGTAACGTACCGTAGAAGAGCCTGAAGAGGTTGTCTTTACGAACTTGCTATAAGCATCGTTGATAATACCCGCCTTCTTCTCGAAACCGAGTACGTACTCTCCCGCAGGGATAGTAGCTACGCCATCTACGGCAGGCGTATCAGCATAAAGGTCGAAGAGGTAGTACGAAGCATCATCATACATATTACCACTCTGGTTAAGACCCTTATCCGAAATCATAAGGTTGTAGCTATAACCCTGAGCGCCCTCTACCTCGGCCATATAGTAGCTACCATTGAGAGTCTTGGCATAGAACACCACGTCGACATTAAGCTCAATGCGCTGCATAACGCTAACGCTGAAGCTCTTATCGCCATACTCAACAGTGATAATACCACGGCGCTCCTCCTCTGTCTCGTTCTTCGCTACGACATAGGTAATGGTCTGCGCAACATCCTTAATCTCAATCCACTCTACAGAGCTTGTTGCAGTAAGGTCAACGCCCTTAACCGCATTCTCAAGCGTGTAGGTGATAACGCCCTCGCCACCCTCGGCATCAAACCACAACGAATCATCGGATGTAAGTTCAAGCGTCGTATCCTCGGTTGAAGGTGGTGTTGGCGCAGGCTTCTCGGTATCGCAAGCAACGACACCGAGGAGCATAGCCAAAAGAAACAATATCTTTTTCATTTACAAGATAGTTCTAAAGTATTAGACCACTTTTAGTTACCTGGCTTGAAAGCCTCAGACATAAACACAGTTGTAGTTGGACCATTGTTGTAGCCCCAAACAACTACTACATACTCATAGAAGCTATTTACGCTCTTGTTCAACTGTGTGTTTGTAATAGTCTGCTCGCCAGTGAAGAGACGTGGAGTAAGCTGTGAATCGTACTCTGGGAGGAGGTAAGCGATAAGCTCATCGTAGCTCATCTCCTTATCTGGACCATAGTTGCTTACGATACCCACCCTCTCAACAGTCACATAG